>JAFTMQ010000018.1 GCA_017452305.1 Clostridia bacterium
CCCCCTACCTAAAAAGGCTTCCTCTCCGTCGATTGGCTTGATACTTTCCACACCGCAAGCGAGAATGACCGTCTTACTTTCGTAGGCGTTATTTTCCTGCGTTAAAATAGAAAATTTCTCTTTCAACGCGTACACGCCTGCCACCTTTTCGTTTTTTACCTCGATGTTCGCCTCGGTAAGCTGCATCTTTAATGCCGCCGCAAAACCCTCGCCCGTCACGTTGGAAAGCCCGGGGTAATTGTGGATAAGCTCTGCCTTGGAAATCTTCTCACTCAAATCGGGTGAACCGAATATCATAAAACTTTTTCCGTTCGCTTGTAAGGTAAGCGCGGCGGAAATGCCCGCAGGTCCGCTTCCGACAATAATACAATCTAACATAATTTACTCCTTATACGATTAGTATAGCATAATTAACGGAAAAAATCAAGCCATAACAAAAAGAAAAGGCTGAGAACTTACGTCCTCAACCCTTTCTTTATTCTTCCTCGTTTCTTATTGTTTCATCGTGTCGTCACTGTTATTTTGAAGGCTTGCCTTCATATCTTCCCAAGATTGCTTTGCTTGGCTGATTGCCGCCGCGTATTCCGTTTCAAACGTTGTGAAGAATGCTTCTTTGCTTTCCGCTTGCTTCTTCGCGATTTCGTCGAGGTGCTCGTTGAGTTTGATAGAGCAGGTTTCCAACACGGAAATTACGCCGTCGTATGCGGTTTTTAACGATTGTTTCGCGGTGTCGATTAAGTCGTTTGCCGCTTCGCCGAGGCTAATGAGCGCCGCTTCCGCCGTTTCTACCGCCGCGTCAAGCGTTTCAAGCAATTGCTTTTGTGCCGCTACAAAGTCGGGATCCGCGCCTTCTGCGTTTTCGCTTTCGGCAATAGCGCTTCTAAGTTTGAGATATTCTACTTTCTTTTCACGGAAGGTAGCCAACGCTTTTTGATATGCGCTGTCTTCGCTAACGAGCTGTGCAAAACGAACCTCTTCAAGCTTTTCCGAAGCCGTGCTGTAAAGGTCGTAAGCCGTGTTGACAATCGTAGCAGAAATACCGCTTACCTTACTCTTCAAGGTGTCGATTTCCGTGCGTTCCATCGCAATTGCCTTTGCTTCGTAGTACGCTTTTTTAAGCTCTTGCGAATAGAAATCCACCGTTTCCTTACGGGATTCATAAAGGGCTTCAACAAGCTCTGCATATTCAAGCGCCTTTACTTCCGCCGCGTCAAGGTAAGGCGCGCATTCCGCTACGAGCGCTTCCAAATCCTCTTCGGAAATTCCTTCCTCTAATTCGATTTTTACTTGCACGTTAAGCTCTTGCAATTTGGTTTCTACTTTGCCTTTCACGTCGTCAAAAAGCTTTTTCGCCGTTTCCGCGTCGCCTGAGAAGGAAATTTCAAGGTCGTTGTTTGCGAGGCTCGAATTGCCTTGTACAAGGAAGCCCGTATCCGCGCTAATTTGCACAAACAAGTTTGCCGCTTCTTCCGCATCCTTACCAACGAACACGCCCGCGCTCAACACGAGGTTGCCCTCTTCGTTTAATGCGTTTGCGCTAACTACCACGTTGTTGGAATCCAAAACGAATTCCACTTCGGGGTTCAACGAAACGTTCATAACCGTCTTATTATCCGCGTCCTTTTCGCCGCAACCCGTAAATACTGCCGCGCAGGACGTTGCAAGAATCGCCGCGCTTAAAATTGCTATTGACTTTTTCATTAATTATTCCTCCGATTTTTTATTCTTCACTTATTAAACTGCACAAAACGCATTTTTGTTGCAAGTTTTTTTATTTTTCTTTTAATTTTGCAAAAAATCCCAATACGCTTGCAAGGAGCCGTATTCCTCAATCAAGCTTTCGATATGCGCGCTGTACTCGGATTTGTCAATTTCCGTCCGCACTTTTTCGTAAGTTTCCTTGCCGCGTTCTTCCAATTCTTGATAGCGGATCACCACAAACTCATTCATTTTTTCAAGGTACGCCGCCGCGCTTTCCGGCGCTTCATATAAGCGGAAAAGCTGTGATACGTCCACGCCGATATTTTGCAAAAGCTGTTGAATATATGCGGAATTCCCCGCAAACAGCTCGGCGGTGAAATTCACTAAAAGCTCCGTCAACGTTTCAAGCGGCATGGCATTGCAATCGTCCACCACCCTTTGAAAATCTAACGCACTAACAATCTGCTTGCCGTACTCCCTTTCGTATGCCGCCAATAAATTTTCCATTTCGGACATACACGAAGCAAAGTTCGCAGTAAATTCCTCGGCGGCATAACGATTTTTGACCGTCCAATAATCGCCAAGTATCCACATGGGATTGTCCGCATGCGTGCGAATGGCTTGTTCCTGCACGGAAATAGCTTGCACGTCCGCAATATGCTTACGAATTTTTTCGACGTGATCCGCCAACAAAGCTTTGAACGTCTCTTCGAGCTCTGCCTTTTCCACTTGCTCAAAATATAAATCCTCAAACGTTTTATCCGTTTGACTTTCCGCATAACGGGTAAAATACGGCGCTGTAAGCGATTGAATGCTTTCCGTCAAGCTCTCGATAGAGGTATCGACAGCCAAACCGATATATTCGGCAAACTCCGCCGCGCTCACACTTTCTTCCACGACGACGATATACGCGCCCTTTTCGCAAAAATAATCCTGCAAGCAATCGCCGATAAACTCCGCCGTGTCCTCGTCCGTGCAAGAGGTAACGCGCACCGCGTCGGGCGTACTCAAATCCAAATACCCCAATCTCGCCGCATAATCCACAAACGTCTTTACCGCGTCCGCTACGGGCTTGCCTTTCATTGCCGCAACGCGCGCGCTGTCCGACAAAATCACGTCGGCGTCCGTGTTCATTGCCGCCACGGCGGACACCTTGCCGTCTTCGTCGATACTAAACACGACCTCGGGGTTGATTTGCACGGAAACCGCACCCGCCGCCGAGACCGCTCCGCCGCCTTTGGGTTGTAAGCCGAACGCCAGCGAAAGCCCGAGCGTCAACGCGCACACGCCGCATGCAGAGGCAAACGCCGCGATACGCTTGGGGGTGGAAAAGAGTTTTTTGTACCAAGGCAATTCCTCTTCCGTGCGGACAATCGGCCTATTTTTCACCTCTTGCGCGACGGAAATCGGTTCGTTTTTCACTTCCTCATTTAACGTAGGGGTTATGTTGCTTAACTCGTCTTCCCAACGTTTTTTCCAATTTTTCACGACTATTCAACCTCCTTTAAATATTCTTGCAGCTTTTTGATTGCGCGCTTGTATTTTGACGTTACCGTACCTGTCGGACAGCCGAGCATTTCCCCGATTTCCCGATGTTTATACTTCCATAATATATGTAGGGTAACGATTTGTCTTTCTTCCTGCGATAAAACGCGTTCCATTGCGTCCGTCACCGTACCTTCCACGGGCGCGGGCTCAATGGCGATTTCCACGTCCTCGGTGGATACCTCGTCCCGACGCTTTTTCAACTCGCTAAGCGCATGGTTTTTGGCAATTTGTAACAGCCAAGCCCTGCCGTTTGTTCCCGCTTGATAGGAAGCGATACCGCGCTTTACTTTTAAGTAAACCGTTTGCATAGCGTCTTCCGTATCGGCGTGATTATTGAAATAAGAGCGCAAGAAAGCGTACACACCGTTTTTCGTGCGTATGTATAATTGTTCAAATGCGACGTTGTCACCTTCCGCTATTTTACGCAGAAGCGCGTCCATTTCCTTTGCGCTCATCACTACCTCCACCGCCCGTCGGCGGTTTCTTCCTACGCAGAGCCTTTACGTTTATTAAACGCCCAAGCGCCGCGTTTTGTTGCATAAAAAATAAAAAAGGGCGAATTTATTCCTAAATCCGCCCGTTCGTACTACCCGCGAAACAGCGTTTCGTGCCCGCAAAGCTATATTATTTTGCGTTCTTTTCCTTGAAGCGCGCCTTTGCGCGAAGCTCGCTATCCAAAATGCGTTTTCTAATACGCAAGGATTTGGGCGTAACCTCCAAAAGCTCGTCGTCCGCGATAAATTCAAGGCACTCTTCCAAGCTCATTTTGCTAACGGGCACGAGCGTCAACGCGTCGTCACTCCCCGAGGAACGGGTGTTCGTCAAATGCTTAGTTTTGCAAACGTTGACGTTGATATCGTCCGCAAGGTTGGTATAGCCCACGACCATACCTTGATATACGGGCGTGCCGGGCGTGATGAACAAGCTACCTCTGCCCTGCGCGTTGAACAAGCCGTAGGTTACCGCTTCACCCGTTTCAAACGCGACGAGCGAGCCCGTGTTTCTGCGTTGCATATCCCCTTTGTACGGCTCATAGGAATAGAAAATCGTATTCATAATACCCTGTCCCTTGGTATCCGTCAAAAACTCACTCTTATAGCCGAACAAACCGCGGGAAGGCACGGCAAATTCAAGACGCATACGGTTGCCGATTGCCGTCATTTGCATGAGCGTACCCTTGCGGTTGCCCATCGCCGAGAAGACGGGGCCCGTCATATCCTCGGGCACGTCGGCAAGGAAGCGTTCGATAGGCTCGTGACGCACGCCGTCAATGTCTTTATACAATACCTTGGGGGTGGAAACTTGGAATTCATACCCCTCGCGGCGCATCGTTTCGATGAGAATGGAAAGGTGCATTTCCCCTCTGCCGCAGACGCGGAAGCTGTCCGCATATTCCGTATCGTTTACACGCAAGGAAACGTCGCGTAAAAGCTCTTTATACAGTCTATCACGGAGTTGACGAGAGGTTACGAATTTGCCTTCCTTGCCCGCAAACGGACTGTCGTTTACCGAGAAAGTCATTTCCACGGTAGGATCTTCAATTTTTACGAATTGCACGGGCTCAACAGCCGTCGGCTCGCACACGGTATCGCCAATGCTCAATCCGTCGATACCCGAGAACATAACGATGTCCCCTGCTTTCGCGCGTTCAACGGGCACTCTTTCCAACCCCTCGATTTGGTAGAGGTTGGCAATTTTGCAATTCGTGCGCACCTTGCCCTTTTCGTTGTAGTTGCAAATGCTCACGGGCTCGTTTGCGCGGATGGTGCCGCGTTCAATTCTGCCGATACCGATACGGCCGACGAACTCGTTGTAGTCAATACAAGAAACGAGAAGCTGCCCAGGGCCGTCCACGTCCAAATCCATGGGCGGAATAGTCTCTAAAATGGTATCGAAAAGAGGGTTGAGGTTGGGCTCTTGCTTGTCGGGCGTGAGCGAAGCCGTACCCTGCCTGCCACAGCAATACACGATAGGACTTTCAAGCTGTTCGTCCGTCGCGTCAAGCTCCATCATCAAAAGCTGCATCTCTTCCACAACCTCGTCGATACGCGCGTCGGGTCTATCTACTTTATTGATAACGATAATGAGCTTCAAGCCGAGCGCAAGCGCTTTTTGCATAACGAAGCGGGTTTGAGGCAAAGGCCCTTCCGCCGAGTCCACGAGGATAAGCGCGCCGTTTACCATCTTCAAAACACGCTCTACCTCGCCCGAGAAATCGGCGTGGCCGGGGGTATCGACGATGTTAATTTTTACGCCTTTATAGTGCGCGGAAGTATTTTTCGCCAAAATGGTGATGCCGCGCTCTCTTTCCAAGTCGCCGCTGTCCATTACGCGGTCTTGCACTTGTTGATTGTCACGGAATACACCGCCTTGCGCCAACATCTCGTTGACGAGCGTCGTTTTGCCGTGGTCAACGTGCGCGATAATCGCTACGTTTCTTAAATCTTCTCTAATCATAGTAAAATGCTCCTACATAGGTCAATCTTTTCAACCTTTTTATTGTAATACTTTTTTAACGAATTGACAACAAATTCAAAGGCGTTTCACGAAAATATTTTTTATAAATTATAAAAAATTTCCGTAAAACACGTTGGTCTTACGGAAAAATTCTCTTTATAAAGGCTGCACCGCCTTGTTTTCGTATTTGGTGAAGCGGATTACGTAGCCGTTGTCCTCTATCGGCGTACTTTCTTCCACGCAAACAAAATTCTCGTTTTCGTCAAGGTTGGGAAAGAATACTTCCGCGCCGCCGACGGCGTCCACCTTAGTGACGTACGCGCCGTGGCAATAGGGCAAAAGCGCCTTGTAAATTTCCCCGCCGCCAATAATGAAAATATCCTCGTCTTCGCGATTTTTCATCTCTGTTTTTAACGCCTCGTAAGAGGGTACAATAATGCAGTCATCGCGTACCTGCCCCCTTGAAAGGACGATATTTACCCGATTTTTTAGGGGTTTTTGATTGGGGAAAGAACGGAGCGTTTTTCCGCCCATCACGACGGTGTGCCCCATCGTCGTTTCGCGAAAAAATTTCATATCCTTGGGCAGGGAAAACATCATATCGTTCCCCTTGCCTATCCCCCACTCTTTATCTGCGTGTACGATTGCGTAAATCATTTATTCTCCTTATTTTGTTAAACGGCGAAGATACGAGCAGTTCAAGGCGTTGCGAGCACCCCGACAGGAGCGTACAAATAGTACGTGACTTAGGGGCGCGGAGCAACAACGCTGAAATGCGAAGTATATGCGTCGCTTAGATTGCTACGGGGATTTTGCTTTCCAACTTCTCGTATTCATAATCCACAAGCTTAAAGCTATCCACCTTGAAATCGTAGAAATTCGTAATACTTTCATCTACAACAAGCTTAGGCGCTTTGTGGCGAGGGTTTGCCAAAATTTCCTTGACGAGCGGAATATGTCTATCGTAAATATGCGCGTCCGCGATTACGTGTACAAGCTCGCCCGCCTTCAAGCCCGAAACCTGCGCGAACATGATAAGCAAAATCGCGTATTGCACGACGTTCCAGTTATTCGCCGTCAACGTATCGTTGGAGCGTTGGTTTAAAATGCCGTTGAGGGTATCCCCCGTTACGGTAAAGGTCATCGAATACGCGCAAGGGTACAAGCCCATTTCGTGCAAGTCTTGGAAGTTGTAAATATTCGTCATAATACGACGGCTTGCGGGGTTGTGCTTTAAATCGTAAAGCACTCTATCCACTTGGTCAAACTCCCCTTCCTTGTACTTATGCTTTACGCCGAGCTGATAGCCGTACGCCTTGCCGATAGAGCCGTTTTCGTCCGCCCAGCTATCCCAAATATGAGAATTAAGGTCGTGGATATTGTTGCTCTTTTTCTGCCAAATCCAAAGGAGCTCGTCAATGCAGGACTTAAACGCCGTTCTGCGCATCGTCAAAATGGGGAATTCTTCCTGCAAGTTATAGCGGTTGACGATACCGAATTTTTTTACCGTATGCGCGGGCGTGCCATCTTCCCAACGCGGACGGACTTGCAAGTCGGTGTCCCAAAAGCCGTTTTCCATAATGTCCGTCATGTTTTGCGCAAAAATTTCGTCTGCTCTGCTCATAATTTTCTCCTTGGATTTTTATTATGCTATGATAAAGAACGGTAAAACGGTAGAGGTGCGAGCAGTTCAAGGCACGCGAGGATAACTTGAAGGAGCGTACTAATGCGTACGTGACTGAAAGTTGCCACAGCGCAACGCCGAAATGCGACGCATATATGCCGTTTTACTCTATTACTTCTATATAAAAACTCACGGGCCTAAACCCATCGTTACAGGATATCATCGCCGAGTAGGGATTTTTCATCCAACCGTCGTAAAAATTGCCGTTGCCTTTGGCAAGCTCAGTGACGAAATACTGCATACTTTCCCAAGCGCTGCCGCAAAATCCGTCGGGCTTTGCCCCGTTTTTAGAGATAAAAACCTGCCCTTCCGACAAATCGCAAGCGTGCGAAATGGGATTTTCGTACTGCTTTGAAAGGTCGGGATACACCGCTTTACGAACGACTGTAATTTTACAAGTTTTCATCGGCGCACCTCGCTTTTTTTCACTCCTATAAAGTATAACATACTTTCCCCCGTCTCGTCAAGTCCGTGAATATGGAAAAAATGGCAAAAAAAGAAAATCTTTTTTGCGTTTATTTTTATAAAAAGTTGACAAACGTAAAAAAAATGGGTATTATATATGTGTATGCAAAAAATTAAATGAAGGAGAATTCTTTTTCTATGAACAAGAAAACCGTAAAAGACGTAGAAGTAAAAGGCAAAAAAGTCCTTGTTAGATGCGACTTCAACGTACCTATGAAAGACGGTGTTATCACCGACGAAAACCGTATCATCGGCGCACTTCCCACCATTAAATATTTAATGGAACAAGGCGCAAAGGTCATCCTTTGCTCGCACATGGGCAAGCCCCACAACGTGTTCGACGCGAAAGTTGAACTCAATAAAAAGGAAAAAGGCAAGGTCGCTGCGCTTCCCGAAAACGAACAAGCAGCTGCAACGGCGGACTTCCTTGACAAAGCAATGAAAGACGTTAAAAAGCTTTCTCTCGCGCCCGTAGCGGCACGCTTGAACGAGCTTTTGGACGGCAAGGTTACGTTCGCTTCCGACGTTATCGGCGAAGACGCAAAGGCTAAGGTTGCGGCTTGCCAAGAAGGACACTGCGTACTCCTTGAAAACCTTCGTTTCCACAAAGGCGAAGAAAAGAAAGCGCCTGAATTTATGCAAGCGCTTGCAAGCTACTGCGAAGTATATGTAAACGACGCATTCGGTACGGCTCACCGCTCCCACTCCTCTACGGCAGGCATCGTAGAAGAAGGCTTGGTTACGGTTGCAGCTTGCGGTTTCCTTATCGAAAAGGAACTTTCCGTTATGGCAGACACGCTTGAAAATCCTCAAAGACCTTTCGTGGCTATCCTCGGCGGCGCGAAGGTTGCGGACAAGCTTAACGTAATTTCCAACTTGCTTGAAAAGTGCGACACTCTCGTTATCGGCGGCGGTATGGCATATACCTTCTTGAAAGCGAAAGGCGGCAAAATCGGTACGTCCCTCGTTGACGACGAAAAGATTGATTACTGCCTTGAAATGCTCAAAAAGGCGGAAAGCCTCGGCAAGACCATTTTGTTGCCCGTAGATACCGTTGCTGCAAAGGAATTCCCCAACCCTATCGACGCACCTATCGAAACGACGGTTGTTTCTTCTATGGACATTCCCGAAGATATGATGGGCTTGGATATCGGTCCTGAAACGAGAAAGCTCTTTGCGGACGCAGTTGCAAACGCAAAATCGGTAATTTGGAACGGGCCTATGGGCGTATTTGAAAATCCCATCCTCGCAGAAGGCACGAAGGCAGTTGCGGCTTCGCTCGCAAACGCTTACGGCAAAGCAACCACCATCATCGGCGGCGGCGACAGCGCGGCGGCTGTACAAGTACTTGGCTATGCAGACAAGATGACGCACATCTCTACGGGTGGCGGCGCTTCCCTTGAACTTTTTGAAGGCAAAGTACTTCCCGGTATCGCTTGCCTCAACGACAAATAAGAAAAGTAGGCACGTGAGGGCGAACAAGCTTCGCCCTCCTGCTATGTAAATTTGTATTAGCAAACTTGTTAAAATCGGTAGAAATGCGGAGATGCGAGCAAGACAAGGCG
>JAFTMQ010000151.1 GCA_017452305.1 Clostridia bacterium
ACTGCCGTGAAGGTTTACATCAGTACCATCGGCTGTGGGATTTTCCCCTCGTGGATTCGTTGCTCCACACAGGGCGTTTTTTCGCCCGACACGCGCCGTTTCTTCTTTCTGTCGGCACACTCCCTGCATCCGCACCTTTCGGCGTTGTACTCGGTTTTTTCGCTCACAAAAATGCCGTGTCCTCTCGGACGGAAGTGCGGCGTTTTCTGCATCATCTTTTCTATCTCTCTATCGTGAGGGTTATCTGCAAAAATCATAATTTTCTCCTTTTCCTTGAAATGAAAAAAGCCGAGGATATTTCTATCACTCGGCTCGACTATGTGTTATTAGTTTTTTAGTTTTTGGCATAAAAAAAGCACAGAGCTTTTCTTTCTCTGTGCTGTGTGTTTTGGGCGGTTTTCGTTCTCACGGGAGTTCAAATCTATTCAGTATCGGAAAATATCCCTTTTTCATCTACGAAATCGAACATAAATTTTTCGTCCTAAAAAAGCGAAAAAGCCTTGAAAAATCAAGGCTTTTTGCGGCGATATCTTTTTTATCGCCCTTTTATGGTGCGGATGACAGGATTTGAACCTGCACGGTCGCCCACAGGAACCTGAAACCTGCGCGTCTGCCAGTTTCGCCACATCCGCATATATTCCGAAAATCTCGTCATATAGACTTGATTTCCGTCTTTTGTATAGCTCCGTTCTTGCTCTCTATCAACCAGGCTTTTCCGCCGCTCGATATACTACCGACAACCTTGCCGTCCTCTATAACAAGCGCGGCGTTGTCTTCAATCCCGTAAGCACAGTCGAAATTATAGCACACAATTTTATCAAAGTCAAGCATTCTTGCGCCGTAATGGGGAGAAATTTTGCCCTTGACAAAGCCTAAACCCTTAAACATGGCATACTTGTCCCCCTCGCCAAGCGCCGCCTCGGAATCCGTATAAATATCCGAAAACCAACAAATCGCGCCTGCGGACAGCCCTGCGATAATCACGCCGCGCTCGTACGCCTCTTTGATGAGGGGCAAAAGCCCCGTTTGTTTCCAGCTTTCCAACATAAACACGGTGTCGCCGCCGCCCACGTAAATCATATCCGCCTTGTCGAATTTGCCTTTCATTTTTTCCAAATCGACTTCTTTAAAAACGGAAAGTGCGACGTCCGTCTTAATATTAAACACGCCCGTGTAAACCTTGTGAAAGGTGTTATAATAGGGCATAAAATCATGGCTTGCGGTGGGAATAAAAAGCGCGTTTGCACGGTTTTCGCCCGCGTGCGCTTTCGCTAAATTCGCGATATATTCGTCGATTTTTAAGGTCGTTCTTTCGCGGAGCTCTCCGCCGCCGATTGCAATGATTTTTTTCATGATTTTTACTCCGTTTTAAGGGATAAATTTATAGTCAAGGCGTGCGAAACGCCGTCCGCACGCCCAACCATACGTCTTTTTATTTCTGGATAATTACGTCCAACTTCGCGATGATTGCATCGAGCGTGGAAATTGCCTTTTTGACGTCGTTTTCATACACGTCCGAAGGCACGTAGCCATCCGCCGCCTCGTTGCTCATGTCCGTAGAAAGCGCGTCCAACTCGTTGGAAATCCCCTCGATGACGATATCCTTCTTTTCGCCAACAATTTGGAAACCAAACCACGCAGCATTTGCGATATGCTTGGAAAGGTTGGAAAGCTTCCCTGCGCCAAGAAGCGCGTGCGAGCCTTTGTGTTCGCCCGAAGCCAAAATATCTTCCGCGTATTTTTTCGCTTTCAAGCAAGCCTTTTTAATCCTTTCGGGACGGAGTTGGTTCTTCGTTCTACGGCGAAGAATACCCATCACGATGAGCGTAACCACTATCACGAGCGCGATAATTCCGTAGTAGATCGCAAGCTTTACAAGCTCGCCTACCGTCAAACCGAAATAGGTTTGCGCCGAAGAGGTAGATTCAACCGTTGAATTAAGCAAATTGTACAACATATCTTACACCTCCTCCGTTTTTGTGATTTGCACGTCGAGCTTGTTGTAAGGAATTTCGATATTGTTCTCTTCAAGCACTTTCAAAATATTTTCGAGCAAATCGAATTTTACGTTCCAAAAATCGCCGCTGGATACCCATACGCGCAAGGTAAAGTTCAAAGAGCTATCCGCCCATTCCGTCAAACGGCAGAAGGGTGCGGGATCTTTCGCCACGCGCTTATCGTCCTTAACCATACCTAAAAGCAAGGATTTAACTTGCTCTACGTCCGTACCGTAAGCAACGGGAACAACCAAATCCAAACGGCGCGTAGGGTTTTGGCTATAATTGGTGATCGTCGAGCCAAACACCGTGTTGTTGGGTACAACGATGGTGAGGTTATCGCCCGTCACGATTTTTACGCTGAAAAGCTTGATTTCTTTTACAACGCCGCTTACACCCGCAACTTCGACAAAGTCGCCCGCCTTAAAGGGCTTGGTGAAGATGAGCAAAATACCGTTTGCCAAGCTGGCAAGCGTGTTTTGCAAGCCTAATGCAACGGCGAGCATAACCGACGAGAATGCCGTAATGATGCTGTCCGTTGAGAAACCGAGCGAAGCAATAACGACAAGCATCAAGAATACGTACGCGACAAGCCCAACAATGGACGTCACGAACGCAGACGCCGAGTTGTCGATTTTACGGCTCTTGATCGTCGATTTCTTCACCGACTTCTTAATGATGGAAATTATCAACAAACCGACGATAAAAAGCATAACCGCAAGCGCGATCGTTTTACCGGGGCCGTTGGCAAATTCCCCCAATATGTTTTTTACGTGCTCCCATAATTCGGCCAGCTTGCCGCCGGAAGCCAACAGTGAATGAAACATAAAGTTTCCCTCCTTTTAATTATTTACAATATTTTTCTTCGATTGCCTTGATTTTGGCAATGCGTCTATCGTGGCGCTCCCCGCCCTCGTACTCAGAGGTCAAAAAAGCGTTTACGATCTCTTCCATAAGCCCTACGCCCACCACCTTTTCCCCAAAGGCGATCATA
>JAFTMQ010000152.1 GCA_017452305.1 Clostridia bacterium
CATTTTCAAATCCGCGGATTTTTTAAAGGACATACCCGTGTACATATACTCGTAATCCGTTTGCAAGACGGCGTCTTTTTCGGGACTGTCCTTGTCGGAGCCCTGTTTATCGGTGGCGCAGGCGGTAAAACCAATGCACGTGAACAGTGCAATTACGGATAAGAAAAGGGAAATGTATTTTTTCATCAGTAGCCTCCTTTTTTGCTTCCTATATATATAACGGAGCAAAAGGGGATTTTTCTCACTTTTTTTCAAAACTTTTTTAATTTTTTTTAGTATAACACAAAAAGCGAGGGTTGTCAATACTATTTACGCGGCGGATTTGAACAAACGGACGGCGACGGCGGTCATATCGTCCTTTGCCGTGCCGCCGCTTGCCCGAAGCGCCCCCTCTAACAGGGTGTCGGCAAGCAGTTGTGGGTTATGTGCGGGGATAGCGCGCAGACATTCGTACATATCCGCGGCGGTGCCGAACGCGTCGCTCACGCCGTCGCTAATAAAGAGCAAAACGTCGTTTTCCGCAAGCTGATAGCTTGCCGAGTCGGGGTGCAAATTATCCAAAATGCCGAGAGGTAAGGACGCGCTTTCTAAAATCTTGACGGTATTGCCCGACAAAATAAAGGCGAGGGGGGAGCCGATTTTTACGACGTCGGTAAGTCCGCTGTCCAAATCGACAATGGCAATATCCACGCATGCAAAGCTCTCTTCCTTATTAAAGGTAAGCAGCTTATTGACGGAAGAAAGAATAAGGGGCGAGGGCATTTTTGCGCGGTAAAAGCTTTCAAGCAGGGTGATTGTGCTTTCCGAAACCCGCCGCGCGTATTCGCCGCTGCCCATTCCGTCCGAAAGGGCGACCATAAACCGCCGCTCGTCAATTTTAATGACGGAGTGGGTATCGCCGCTCACCCTTTCCCCCTTTTTGCGGACGGTTGCCACGCCGTAAGCCGCGTCGAAAAGGGGCTTTTTCCTAAGCACGCAACAAAACTTATCGTCGCTTAAAGGGAGCCGCTCGGAAATCATCATCGGCGCGCCCAAAAGCTGCGAGGCGATTTCCGCAATAATTTTCACGTCCGACTTACCGAAGGTAACGAGGGATAGCGTGAGGTTTTCCTCATCGCCGTAAACGAGTACCTCACTGCACACAATCCCCACGCGGAGCAGGGCAATATTGAGGGCGCGTTCCTTGTCCGTATAGACGCGGAGCGGCTCGCTTTGTTCCAACGCAAGGGTGCGTAAAATCTCGCTTACACCCTGCGCTTGTCCTGCAAGCAACGCTCTGCCCGTGGCGGCGTTTTCCGTTTCCGTAACGTAATTTTTATACTCGCCGAGTTGACGGTTGAGGGCGTAAAGCAGGGCGGTTTGGTTGTTGCAAGCGTCCGCCAACGCGCGCGGAATGTCGATAAGCGTTACCTTGCCTTTCATACAGCCCACGCTCACAAGCGCGTCAAGCGAGGGGGTCAAATGCCGCTTTTGGCAGAGGGGAAATTGCGCGCAATTTTTGCAAGCCTCGTCGATGACGCGCTCGCGTATATATTCCTTTGCGCCCGATTCCGCCTCGGACGAGCTAAGGGCGGTGAAGGTCGATTGAATTTCACGGAAGACCGCCGAAATTTCAAACAGCTTTTCCCCGACGGCGGCGCGGTTTCTATTGATAGCCACGCGCGATAAATGCTTTTCGCGATAATAGATAAGCTTGTTTTCCAAAAACCGCACGATAGGGGTGGGGATAAGCACGAAAAGTAGGGTGGGAATGACCGCCGAAAGCATCGCCGCGACGAGCTGTGGCGTAGCGTAGGTATATAGACCGTCGAAATAACCGTATAGGAAAAAGGTGATTAAAAGGGCGCAAGAGGTGGCAATTCTGCCCGCCTTGATAAAGGTGCAAACCGCCGCGCCGTAGAGGAAAAATTTGACGGGCGAAACACCTGCCGTAAGCAAGGGCGGCAGGGATAAAAAGAAGGCGCAAAGCATACCGCTTGCGTCCTTTGTGGCGCAAGTAAAGAGAAGTAAAAATAAAAATGCCATACCCATGTACGCGTTCACGCCTAAAAATCGGCAAATTCCCACGCCGATGAGCAAAAGAAAGGTGATGACGAAAATTCCCTCGTCGGCGCGCAGTCTGCACTTTAAAAATTTTCTTAAAAGCGCCTTCAACGCGACGGTGAAAACGGCGGAAAAGATAAAAATTACCGCCGAAATAAGCACCTTTTGCGTGATACCGTCCTTGGGGATAGGGATAGGCAAATGGTAGGGGGTAAAGGGCGCAAGCCATACAAACAGTGCAAGGGCTATGGATAGGGACAAAAGAGAAAACAGCCCCGATTTTTTTAAGCCCTGCCGTTTGATTTTGCCTTGTAAAAATTGCCCGAACGCGACCAACAAGGTTTGTCCTACAAGGAGTATGATTTTAAAGACGTCCAAGCTAAGGACGGCGGGCAAGGCGCAAAGCAGGGCGGACGGAATGGGCAAAAACCCCGCGCTGACCATAGCATAGACGAGGGCGAGGGTGAGCGGCTCTCCGTTGTCCAAAACGAAGTATAAAAATAGGGCGGCACACCCGAACAGTAAGTACAAAAACAGCCGAAAAAAGTCGATTTTTTTATTGGAAAGCATAAAATAAAAAACCTCCGCAAGCAGTTACAACGCATTGTATTTATTATACAAGGCGCGCGCTTGCGGAAATTCGTTTTTTATGCCGATTTAGGAAAAGATTTGTAAGTAATTTGGTGTGTCAAGCCGCTGTTAATCAATTATTGACGGGGAAACCGAGGCTTATCAAAATGGCGCGATTGACGCGGAGCATAGTGGCGGGCGGAAGCTCGCCAATCCGTTCCTTTAACCTGCGTTTGTCAAGCGTGCGGATTTGCTCCAATAAAATAACGCTGTCTTTGGCAAGCCCATAGGCGGATGGCAGCTCGATATGGGTGGGGAGCTTGGCTTTGTTGATTTTGCTTGTAACGGCGGCGGCAATAATGGTGGGGGAATACTTGTTCCCGATGTCGTTTTGCACGACGAGTACGGGGCGAATCCCGCCCTGCTCACTGCCCACGACGGGGGATAAATCCGCATAATACAGTTCACCGCGTTTTACGTTCATAGCATACCTCTTTTGAAAAACCGAACAAACTCCTTACCATAGTATATGTACTAATGCGGCGTTCGTGTTCTTCGTCGTTGATTTCGTACAACAAGTATTGCCCTTTTTCAGCGTAATTATACGCAAAAAAAGAACGGCTTTCGCAAGGAAAACCGTTCCGTTTATTTTTATAAGAAAATTAGATAATGCAGTTTGCGTCCTTTGCAGGCAAGGAGTCAAGCTCCGCCTTTTTCGCCGCATAGCCCGCCTTGCCAAGCAAAGCAAACGTCGCTTTTTTGCCCTCTTCAACGCCGGGTTGGTTGAAGGTGTCGATATTGAGCATCGCGCCTGCGTAAGCGGTTTGTAATTCGAACAAAAACAAAAGCTGACCGAGGGTGAAGGCGTTGAGCTCGGGAATCCAAAGGGTGTAGTTCATTCTGCCTGCCTTGGTGAGTGCGTAAGCCGTCGCCTCGTTTTCCGCTTGGATAAGCTCTTCCATGGTGTGGCCGCCGAGGAACGCTACGTCGGGAATATTTTCACAGCCGTGGGGGATAGGCATTTCGCAGCCGTATTTTTTGAGGGAAAGGAAGGTAACCACCTTGTCGTAAGGACCTTCGGTGTAAAGCTGTACCTGCGAGTGTTGGTCGGTTACGCCAAGCGATTTGACGGGCGTTTGACCGACGTTGCAGGGCTTGCCGTCGAGGGTTACGTTCTTGCCGAGGGATTCCGCCCAAAGCTGGCAA
>JAFTMQ010000002.1 GCA_017452305.1 Clostridia bacterium
CTACGTAAACGTCAACGGGCGCCATTTTGTTGGCAACCTCGCTCGTGAATGCGTACTTGTGGTTGTGCGCTTCGGGATAACGAAGGAAGTACCAGCTCGAACATACGAAGGTATCCAAGGTATCGGGATCGCGCTTTGCGTCGCCGCCGCACTTGGGGCAGGTACAATGCATAAATCCTTCGTGGGAAGCGAGGGGGGATCTGCCCGAGGGACGGAACTCTACGTCGTAGGGCAATTTTACGGGCAAGTCTTTTTCGGGTACGGGCACTACGCCACAGCTTTCGCAGTGGATCATCGGGATAGGCGCCCCCCAATATCTTTGACGGGAAACGGACCAATCACGCAATCTATAATTGACCTTTTTGCCGCCCTTGCCGATTTTTGTCAAATGGATAGCGATGGCGTTGCGCGCCTCTTCGCCGGAAAGCCCGTCAAAGCTGCCGCTGTTCACCAAAATACCGTCTTCGCAGAAGGGCAGAGTGGTTTCGCCGCCTACCTTTTGGATAACTTGCGTTACGGGCAAGCCGTATTTCTTTGCAAAAGCATAGTCGCGCTCGTCATGTGCCGCAACCGCCATAACCGCGCCCGTGCCGTAGGAATACAAAACGTAATCCGCGAGGTAGATGGGGAGCTTTTTGCCCGTCAAGGGGTGGGTTGCATACGCACCCGAGAAGGTACCCGTCTTTTCACGCGCGGTGGAAAGTCTGTCGATATCGTTTGCTTCGGATGCATATTTCACGTATGCGTCGATGTCTGCGGCGCGTTCGGGATGAGCCGCTTTCAACTTTTCCACAAGGGGATGCTCGGGCGCGATGACTACGTAGTTTACGCCGAACACCGTGTCGGGGCGGGTGGTGAAGACGGTGATGGTATCGCCCGTTTCACACTCGAATTGAATTTCACAACCCGTAGATTTGCCAATCCAATTTTTTTGCATGAGCTTGGTCTTTTCAGGCCAATCCAAGCCTTTCAAATCTTGCAAAAGTTCTTCCGCATAGTCGGTGATTTTCAAGAACCATTGCGTCATATCCTTACGGAGAACAACGGAATCGCAGCGTTCGCACTTGCCGTCGATAACTTGTTCGTTTGCAAGCACCGTACCGCAGTCGGGACACCAATTGACAAGCGCTTCTTTACGGTAAGCCAAGCCTTTGTTGTAAAGCTGTAAGAAGAGCCATTGCGTCCACTTATAATAATCCTCTTCGCAGGTCTTAATTTCCGCCGTCCAATCGAACATAGCGCCCATAGCTTTGAGCTGTGTTTCCATCGTTTCGATGTTCTTTTCCGTCGAATCCTTGGGGTGAATACCCGTCTTTATGGCGTAGTTTTCCGCGGGCAAACCAAACGCGTCGAAGCCCATGGGTTGGAACACCTCAAAGCCCTGCATTTTCTTGAAACGCGCGTAGGAATCGGTAGGGCCGTAGTTATACCAATGCCCAACGTGCAATTTTGCGCCCGAGGGATAAGAGAACATTTCCAAAACGTACAGCTTTTTGTCCGCGTTTTTCTTGTTGAAAACGTTGATTTTGCTCTTTTCCCATTTTGCTTGCCACTTTTGTTCTACGGATTTCATATCCATATCTAATTTCCTCCAAACCGCCGTTTTTTACGGCCGGTAATTACAAAGTAATTATTATTTTTCTATTATAGCCTATTTTTTTTGTTAAGTCAAGCAAATGTAAGCCTAACTGTGCAAGGGAAATCCGCTTTATAATAAATAATTTTCGTTTTGTCGCATACAATAGTGGTGTGGAAGAAATAACGATAACGCAAAACGGCTTTGACGGGCTGTATATGTCTTACCTCTACGCCAAGGTGCGGGAACGGTTTTCCTTTCTGCCTGCCACCTGCGATATAGCGCGGCACGGAAACCGCACAGAGATAGCTTTTAAGACGGAAAAGGAATACACGCCATACGTGCGCAAATTTACAGAGGGGCATATTGCGGACGTCATTTGCATTGGCTATAAATACGATTTTTTTGAAAAACGGCTCGCCCTGCCCTTGCTTACGCAGCTGCAAAAACGCTTGCTTATCACGGCGATTGTAGCGGCGGATTATCGGGAAGATAAGGGGTACGTCGTGCGGAAAATCCGCGGCGCGGAAAGCTATTGTCTCGACGGCGTTTTTCATTTCCGCTTGCGAGAGCTTATCAAGCGTTGGGAAGGGATTGCCGAGTACGTGCCCGTCAATATGAGCGAGTCGGGCATGGACGATTTTTTAAGCTTTCTCGCCGAGGACGGGGAGGGGAAAATCTTTGTCAAAAACGGGAAAATCTACGACGAGGAATACCGCCTTATCCGCAAAAGTATTTTGACGGGCGTGGAATCGACGATCGGCGAAATTGTACTCGGCGGCGCGGAGCGCGTCTATTGCTTTGGCGAGACGGAGGAGGAAATTCGCTTATTTCTACAAAAATATTACAAAGAAAAAGCCGTTTTTTGCTAAAAATCTGGTGTAAAAAGGTTGACAAGAACGGGTGAAATGCATTACAATAAAGAACGTAAAGACAAGTAGCGTCGTTTTTGCGTTTTACAGAGAGTCCGTTCCAAGGCTGAAAGACGGGCAAGCGCGGACGAAGGGCGAAACCACTTTGCGTTCGTGATTAATAAGAATAAAAGCGGTCGTGTAACACGGCAATTAAGGTGGAACCGCGCAAAGCAATATTGCGTCCTTAAACTCTTTCGACGGAGTTTAGGGATTTTTTCTTTTTCTGCGGCTCTGTCCTACATTTAGTAAATAATTATAGTTATCAACAACGGAGGAATAAATATGAACGTTATTTTAAAGAGCGGCGATAGTATGCAGCTTGAAGAAAACGCAACCGCTATGCAAGCGGCGCTTGCCATTTCCGAAGGCTTGGCAAGAAACGCGGTTTGCGCCAAGGTCAACGGCGAGCTTGTCGATTTGTCCCACGTCTTAAAGGAAGGGGACAGCCTCGAAATCGTAACCTTGAAGGACAAAGAAGGGTTACAGGTTTACCGCCATACCTGCGCGCACGTTTTGGCGCAAGCGCTGAAAACGGTATATCCTACCTGCAAGCTTTCCATCGGGCCCGTCATCGACAACGGTTTTTATTACGACGTCGATTTCGTAACCCCCATCGCACAAAGCGACCTTGCGAAAATCGAGCAAGAAATGCAAAAAATCATTAAGAGCAACCTGCCTATCGAGCGTTTCACCCTGCCCAAGGAAGAAGCAATCGCTTTGATGGACGGATTTAGCGAAAATTACAAGGTAGAGCTCATCAACGATTTGCCCGACGGCGAAACCATTTCTTTCTATAAGCAAGGCAACTTCACCGACCTCTGCCGCGGACCTCACCGTCCCTCGACGGGCAAGATTAAGGCGTTCAAGCTCACGAGTATCGCAGGCGCGTATTGGCGAGGGGACGAGCACAACAAAATGCTCACCCGTATCTACGGCACGGCGTTTGCGAAGAAGGACGAAATGGACGCGTACTTCACCATGCTTGAAGAAGCGAAGAAGCGCGACCATACCAAGCTCGGCAAGGAATTAAAATTGTTCGCAATCATGAACGAGGGCAAGGGCTTGCCTTTCTTCCTGCCCAACGGTATGGTGCTTAAAAATACCCTTGTCGATTATTGGCGTCAAATCCATACGAGAGAGGGCTACGTGGAAATCCAAACGCCCATTATGCTCAACCGTTCCCTTTGGGAAACGTCGGGGCATTGGTTCCATTACCGCGACAATATGTACACCACCAAGGTGGACGAAGAGGACTTTGCTATCAAGCCTATGAACTGCCCCGGCAGTATTCTCGTATATAAAAACGAACCGCACAGCTACAAGGATTTGCCTATCTGCATGGGCGAGCTCGGTCTTGTACACCGTCACGAAAAATCCGGTCAGCTTCACGGCCTTTTCCGCGTGCGTTGCTTCACGCAGGACGACGCGCATATTTTTATGACGCGCGAACAAATCAAGGACGAAATCAAAGGCGTCGTTCGTCTTATCAACGAGGTTTATACGCTTTTCGGCTTTAAATATCACGTAGAGCTTTCCACTCGCCCCGAAAACAGTATGGGCAGCGACGAGGATTGGAACGTAGCAACCGAATCCTTGCGCAACGCATTGAACGATTTGGGGCTTGACTACGTTGTCAACGAAGGCGACGGCGCATTCTACGGCCCGAAGATTGACTTCCACTTGGAAGACTCTATCGGCAGAACTTGGCAATGCGGCACCATTCAGCTCGACTTCCAGCTTCCGCAACGCTTTGAAATGGAATACGTCGGCGAGGACGGCGCAAAACATCAGCCCATCATGGTGCACCGCGTAGCGTTCGGCTCAATCGAGCGTTTCATCGGTATCCTCATCGAACATTTTGCAGGCAAATTCCCCGTATGGCTCGCGCCCTTGCAGGTTAAAATTTTGCCTATCACCGACAAGCAAATGGACTACGCAAACGGCATTTACGCGCAGTTGAAGGCGGCGGGCGTTCGTGTAGAAATCGACGATAGAAACGAAAAAATCGGCTACAAAATCCGTGAAGCACAGCTTGAAAAAGTGCCTTATATGCTCGTTTTGGGTGACAAGGAAATGGAAGCAGGACAAGTGGCAGTCCGTCGTCGCGACGGGCAGCAGTGCGTCGTTTCCGTGGACGAATTTGTGGCAACCGTTTGCAAGGACATCGCAGACAAGACGGCATTTTAAGAAAAGCTAAAAAAGTTTTGAAAAATTTTATAAAAGTGGGAAAATTCGCTTGACAGAAGATTGGCTTTGTGTTAATATTATTACGCTAAGCAGAAGCGAACCTTCTCGCCGTATAGTGTAGATTGATACGGCTCGATATTTTCTCTACCGCAAAGACGCGGAGATATTACGTCGAAAACAGGGTTGCTATGCATAGCGACCCTTTAATTTTTGTTGTGAGGTACACGGCCATTAAAGAACAGCATCAAATCAACGAAGAAATTCGTGATAAAGAAGTCAGAGTTATTTCCGAAACGGGCGAACAGCTCGGCATTATGAGCGCGCAGGAAGCACAACGCCTTGCAGACGAGGCGGAGTTGGATTTGGTGAAAATTTCTCCCAACGCAGTGCCCCCCGTTTGCAAGATTATGAACTACGGTAAGTTCAAGTTTGAGCAAGCAAAGCGCGAAAAGGAAAACCGTAAAAATCAAAAGGTTATCGAAATTAAGGAAATTTACCTTTCGATGACGATTGACATCGGCGACTTGAACGTTAAGGCGAAAAAGACGTTGGAAATGCTTGCCGACGGCAACAAGGTAAAGGTTTCTATCCGTATGCGTGGGCGTCAACAAGCACACGCGGCGATGGGCGTTGACGTAATGCGTCGTTTCTTTGACATGCTCGGCGGAAAAGCCGTTATGGACAAAGAGCCCAAGACGGAAGGTAGAAACATTTTAATGATTCTCTCTCCCGCAAAATAATCAAGGCAAAGCCCTGCCCATGGGGTAGGTTTGTATAAAATAGTTAAAAAAATTCGGAGGATAAAAATATGCCTAAACAGAAA
>JAFTMQ010000153.1 GCA_017452305.1 Clostridia bacterium
AATCCGCCCGTCAACCAAGTTACTAAGAACATGAACAGAAGGAGTAGTAAAGATAAAAACGCGCCGTCATGCCATAAATCGCCCGTGAAATAATCGTCGATAAGTTTGCCGAGAATCTTTACGTTTTTGTTGGTTAAATAGTTGGAAACGACGTAATTTGTCATCGACGGCAAAAATACCATCGAAACACCGCTCATAATTCCGCCCTTGGAAAGGGGAAGAGTTACTTTAATAAATGCGTGAACGTTAGAAGAACCTAAATCCTTTGCCGCCTCTAAATAGCTTTTGTCGATTTTGATAATCGTCGTATAGATGGGCAAAATCATAAAGGGGAGGAAATCGTAAACCATACCGAGAATGGTGTTAAAGATATTCCAATTTGGTTTGTTATACGTGCCAATCAAAATAAGGAATTCGCGGAGCGCGTTGATACGCAATACGAAGTTTACCCACATAGGCACGATGAATAAAAGAAGGAGTACAGACTTATTTTTTAGCTTGCTGTTCGCAATGATATAGGCAACGGGATATGCAATCAAAAGGCAAACGATTGTGCTCGCAAACGAAACAAACAAGCTTATGCCTATCGTCTTGATTTTACTTGCAAAATCTTCGGTGAAGAAGATTTTTACGTATTCCCAATCGGGTATGCCTTTATCGTTGAAAAAGGCGTAATAAATAATAATCAACAAGGGCAAAACCACGAAAAGCGCAAGGAACAATCCGTAGGGGATTGCCAAAAGCTTCCGCGAGAAATGCAGCTTGGGTTTTGCTTTCGTTATCATTTTTTACCCTCCGCAACTTTCAAGGATAAACGGATTTTATCTTTAGGGATAATCAAGCTTACAAGGTCGTTTTCATTCCACAAATCCTCGCAAGCAAGCACGTAATCTTCCTCATTTTCCGTGCGGACGATATAACGATAATACTCGCTCTTGTAAATCAAGGAAATAATGTGCCCTTGCGCGCCGCCTTCGTCGAGGTTATCGCTCATCGTGATGTCGTGCAAGCCGACTTCGACGTTGACTTCCGTGCCTGTAAGGTCAAGCTTTTCACCTTTTGCGGTGATAAGATAGCCTTCCTCGTCTAAGTGGCTGCCTGCATAGAGCTGCGTAACGTCGCACTCAAACTCGCCGTCGCCAAATTCTACCGTGTTACGCTTTGTAATAACGCCCGTGAATTTATTGACGCGGAAAATCTTTTTCATGACGTGAATGCCGTCGGGGTTAATCACAAGCCCAACCTGTTCGTCAACCTTGGGGGCGACAGTGCTTTGAATTTCGATTTCATATCTACCGCACTGTACCAAAATTTGGTAATGAATACCCTTGAATACGACGGAAGTCACTTTGCCTTTAAGCATACCTTCCTCGGGGGATTTGATTTGAATGTCCTCGGGACGAACGACAATATCGACGGGCTCGTTGGCTTCAAAGCCACTGTCTAAACAGGTGAAGGGCTTGCCGCAGAAACGGACGTGTCCGTCGGAAACCATAACGCCCGTAAAAATGTTGCTTTCGCCAATGAAGTCGGCAACGAAGGTGTTTTTCGGTTCATTGTAAATCATCTCGGGTGTGCCGATTTGTTGAATGGTACCGTCGGACATAACGATGATCGTATCCGACATCGTAAGCGCTTCTTCTTGGTCGTGCGTAACGTAGATGAACGTAATGCCAAGACGTTCGTGCATTGCTTTAAGTTCAAGCTGCATTTCCTTACGCATTTTAAGGTCCAATGCGCCGAGGGGTTCGTCCAAAAGAAGAATTTCGGGCTCGTTGACGATAGCGCGGGCGATGGCTACACGTTGCTGTTGACCGCCGGAAAGGGTGGAAATGCTACGTTTTTCAAAGCCTGCAAGGTCAACGACTTCCAAAGCTTGGCTCACCTTTTCCGTGAGAACCTCTTTGGGAAGCTTTTTGTATTTAATCTTCTCGTTGCCCTTTTTATCGACGATAGTGGTGGGGATACGTTTAAGCTTCAAGCCAAAAGCAACGTTTTCAAAAACGTTCAAGTGGGGGAAGAGAGCGTATTTTTGGAAAACGGTGTTGACGGGCCTGCGGTCGGGCGGAAGATTGCTTATATCCTCGCCGTTCAACAAAATTTTACCGCTTGTAGGCAATTCGAAGCCCGCAATCATACGCAGGGTTGTCGTTTTACCGCAGCCCGACGGACCGAGGAAGGTGACAAACTCGCCTTTGCGCACGTAAAAATTGATATTTTCGACAACGGAAACTCCGTCAAATTCTTTGCAAACGTCAATCAACTCGATGATGTGATTGGATTTTTTCTCTGTTTTGTTTTCCATATGCGTATCTCCCATATTCTATGAATAGACCTTTATAAAATAAGTTAAAATCAAAAGTTGGGCGGGGTAGAAATCCAAAGGAAGCGTGCCTTACCTTTCCCCTTATTTAAAATATAATGCGGTTTGTTCGCCGGATAGTAAAAAGCTTCGCCTTTTTTACAAATATAATGCTTATTGCCTAAAACTACGGCGATTTTTCCCTCTAACACGTATCCAAACTCCTCGCCTTCATGGGGGATGTCTTCGGGGGTGGCAACGTCTTCCATAAGCTCGACGGAAACGGGCTCCATCATATTTTTTTGCGCGTTGGGAATTAGCCAATTTAGCAACACACCGTCCGCGTTCTTTTCGATGAATTCGTTTTTAGAAAAAACGACCTTTTCTTCCGTTTCCTCGCGGAAAAACTCGGCGAGGTTACTGCCGAGCGCGGATAAGATATCCGTAAGGGTGGCGATAGAGGGGCTGTTTAAGTTGTTTTCCAATTGAGAAATGTAGCCCTTTGTTAGCTCGCATCGATCTGCCAATTCTTCCTGCGTCAAGCCTTTTTGGTTGCGCATTCGTTTAATCTTTTTTCCTAAATCCATTTCTACTCCTTCAACGCAAAACGTGCGTTAAATAGCCGAACAAACACTCGCATTTTACTTTATAAAAGTAGCTTGGTTGGAGTTTGTTTAGAATAAACCAAAAGTTTAGCTAAAATAAACTTTACAAAATTTATTATATGAAAAAATGTAGTATATGTCAATCATTTGAAAGCAAAAAATTAGGATATTTTATAAAAATAAAAAAGACGCCTGAAGGACGCCTTTTAGATACGAAAAAAATATTTAAGTAAAACACGTAAAAAGGGGTCTACCATTCGGCAGACCCTCATATTTATAATATGATAAATATCGTAAAGGGATTAGTTCAAAGCAGCCAATTTCTTAGCCAACTTTGCCTTTCTATTGTTTGCGTTGTTTTTATGGATAACGCCTTTGGTTACTGCGCCGTCGATAGCGGATACGGTTTCAGGGAAAAGCTTCGTTGCGGTTTCCTTGTCGCCTGCTTCAACTGCTGCAAGAAATTTCTTGACCTGGGTTTTAAGCGCGGACTTAATTGCTTTGTTTCTCATGGTCTTCTTTTCGATAACCAAAACTCTTTTTTTAGCGGATTTAATATTAGGCATAATGTTCTCCTTATATTTCGAAAAATTACTTAATCATTTTATTGCGTAAACTATTTTAACACAATTTTTTTTGATTGTAAACTGTTTTTCAAGGGAAAAACGCGAAAAAGAGGAAATTTTTAAAAAAATTTAGCGTTTGGGGTGAAACATGAAGATAACAAGGGGAGGAATTGCCTTTTTTGACAGCGGAATAGGCGGTTTGACCGTTTTATCCGCTTGCCGTGAATATCTACCCAACGAGCTTTTTTATTATTACGGAGATAATCATCATGCCCCCTACGGAAATCTTCCGCCGAAAAAAATTCGCCGCTACGTTCGTAGAGCTTTTAACCTTTTTGCGCGTTTAAAGGTTTGCGCGGCGGTAGTGGCTTGCAATACGGCTACTGCGCTCTGCATCGAAGAATTGCGCAAACATTATAGCTTCCCGATTATCGGCACGGAGCCCGCCGTATTTGCCGCGGCAAAAATGGGAGGGGAAGTGTTTGTGTTGACCACAAGGGCAACGCACGAGAGCGAACGATTTAAAAAGCTGTGCAGCGAGGCGAAAAAGAAATATCCGCACGCAACGCTTATTCCAATTTCGTGCGACAGCCTGGCGGGTGAAATTGAAAGACACCTTAACGAGGGGGGATACGACTTCACGGCGTTTTTGCCGCGCGGTAGCCCCGACGTAGTTGTGCTTGGCTGCACGCACTACATATATATAGAGGAAGAGGTTGAAAAATTTTATGCTTGCCCCGTTGTGCACGGCAATGGGGGAATAGCCTTTCAACTGCGCAATATCCTTTCAAAAATGGGGAAATTAGCCACGGAGCCGACAAAAAATGGGAGGGATGGGGAAATTTGTTCCCATTCGACCACTTCTCAAAAAAGAGGAGTATTTTTTCCGCATAAAAGGGCGGCGTATCCCAATAATGCGACAAAAAACGGCGAAATTATCTTTCTCGGAAAGTGTAAAGTGGTCAATAAAATACAATACGAACAAATGTTCGTGCATAAAAATCGAGCAAAAATGGCGGTTGGTGGTCAAAAAGAACAAAAAAATTAAAAAAAATTGAAAAATTTGCTAAAAAACTCTTGACAATGGTTAAAAGTGGTTGTATAATAATCCTAAGCATAAAATTACGCGCGGCAAAGCGACTATGAAGAGGAGGAAAGCGAAATGTTTAAGGGCATGTTCGAACATCAATTAGACGACAAGAACCGTATTCGTATTCCTTCTAAATTCAAGAAGGAGCTTACGGGTGAAAACGGTGATCGTTCTTACAGCTTTTTTAGAGGTATGAACAATTGCATTTGCGTAATGGCGGATGACGAATTGGACGATTTGATTGCAGGTCTTTCCGAAGAAGCAATTTCCGAATCCAACCAAGCGTCGGCGATGTTCTTTAGCAGTATCTTTTCTGCGGAAGAGGACGCGCAGGGCAGAGTAGTCCTTCCCGCAATGCTTAAAAGAATTGCCGGTATCAAAAAGGATATCATCACCGTCGGGCGCGGCAAACGCTTGGAAATTTGGTCGGCGGAAAATTATTACGATTACATTAGCGGCGCGAACTACGACGCTGAACTTAAAAAATTGGGGATTTAAGCCATGTTGGAATTTTCGCATAAGCCCGTTATGCTTGAAGAGTGTATGGAAGGGCTTGCCTTAAAAGACGGCGGCATCTACTTCGACGGAACAGTCGGCGGTGGCGGACATTCCTAGGAGATATTAAAAAGAACGGCGCCGAGCGGTAGGCTTATCGCAACCGACTTGGACGACGAGGCAATCGCCGCAGCAACCAACCGATTGAGCGAGTTCGACGGCAGATTTCAAATCCACAAATCCAACTATAAAGACTTTGCCTTAGTGTTCGACAAGGTGGGGATTGATAAATTAGACGGCGCGCTTTTAGATTTTGGCGTTTCCTCCCATCAAATCGACGATGAGGAAAGGGGATTTACCTACCGCAAGGCGGACGCGCCCCTCGATATGCGTATGAACACCTCCGCTTATTTGACGGCGGAAATCGTGCTCAATACCTATTCGGAAGAAGATTTAACAAGAATATTAAAAACGTACGGCGAAGAGACGTTTGCAAAACAAATTGCAAGAAACGTGGTCAAAGCGAGAGCGGAAAAGCCATTAAAAACTTCGGGCGAATTTGCGGAAATTATCAAGAATAGCATTCCTGCGAAATTCCGTTACGGCGCACCGTGCGAAAGAAAGAGCTTCCAAGCCCTTCGTATCGAAGTAAACGGGGAGCTTGAAGGGCTGACCGACTTGGTGCTTTCGCTTACAAGACGGTTGAAAAAGGGCGGCAGAATTGCCATTCTCACCTTCCATTCGTTGGAAGATATAATTGTGAAAGAGGCGTTTAAATCGTTGGAATCGCCTTGCACCTGCCCGGGGAATTTTCCCGTATGCGTATGCGGGAAAAAGCCCGAAATTAAGATTATCACCCGCAAACCGATTACGGCAAGCGAGGAAGAGCTTGAAAATAATTCAAGAAGTAAATGCGCGAAATTGCGAATAGCGGAAAAATTATAATCCGCATGGGATATAAGGGTTAAGGAACATTGAGAAAAACAAAGATGGAGGAGTAAGACTTATGGAAATGGTACGCGAAAGAGAATCGATTCAAGTAGAAAACGTAGAATTGGAAGCACAGCAGCACAACGCCCAAATTAGCGAGCGTTATCGCAGACTTCAAGACGCTTTGGCTGACCAATTTGCTCCCGAAACGTACGCCTCCACCTCCACGATGGAAAGAACGACCTCCGCGCCCGTGCAAGAAACGCCCGTGGTAGAGCAAGCGCCCGTTATTGATAACGCACGTCCTACGGCTTCCGTATTTACGGCGGATAAATTCAACAGTATTGAAATGGGGAATGCTACGCCCACGTTTACGACGGCAATCGCACCTACGTACGTTGCGCCCGTAGTGGAACAAGCACCAGCAACGGCAATTGAAGTCGGTGTGCAAGCGCAATATTCGCTCAGCCCTCTTGCAAAGGTGGTTATGGCGGCGTTTGGCGTGGTGGTTATCGGCATGATGTCGTTGATCGGCGTAAATACTAACCTTATCAATCAGAAAAAGATTAAAATTAAGAATTTGGAAAAGACGAGAGATCAATTGGTTGAACAGCACGATGAAATTCAAAGACGTATCGAAGCTGCGCAATCGGAAGAAACGATTATGCAATGGGCGCAAGAAGAAGGCTTGATCCCGAGCGGAAACTAATAGGAGATTATTATCAAAAAATTTCATCACGATTATTCAATATCGATTTTACGAAAGAGGTTATTTGCCGTTAGCTTGGCAATAACCTTTCTTTTTTTGTCTTTGGCTGTACGTTTTTTATATATCCAGGTATTTTGGAGTGAGGAACTCAATTATCGTGCCATGGATCAATGGACGCGCGAAATTCCCATCGTTGCCGAGCGTGGCAAGGTGGTGGATAGAAACGGCGTGGTTTTGGCGGATAATAATACGGCATACTCCGTTTTTGCACGCTCTAACGCGGTGAAAGAGGTGGAAAAAACGGCGCAAATTCTGTCGGGGATATTGGGGATAGACCAAGCCAAGCTTTACGATAAATTGACAAAAAAGAAAGCGTCCGAGGTTACGCTTGCCAAAAAGGTGGATAAGTCGATTGTCGAAAAATTGTCCGCTGTCGCGTTGGACGGTATTTATTACGCGCG
The DNA here is from genome assembly GCA_017452305.1 of Clostridia bacterium. GTDB lineage: Bacteria > Bacillota > Clostridia > Christensenellales > Borkfalkiaceae > Scatosoma. Next base: position 7,159 of record JAFTMQ010000153.1, read on the forward strand.
GGATAACGTTCGTTTTTATCCTAAAAGCGACGCGCTCTGCCAAGTCTTGGGATTTACCTCTTCCGACAACGTCGGCACGACGGGTGTGGAAAAGTATTACGATGAGTATTTATCGGGCAAAAATGGGGAGCTTTTATACGAAACGGATTTGGTCGGAATTGAGATAAAAGGGAGCGTCGCCTCGTACCTGCCTGCCACAAACGGCTATAACGTACAGCTTACCATTGATTATGGCATACAAGAAATTGCGGAAAGCGCACTCGAAAAAGTGTCGGCGCAATATTCGCCCGTTTCGGCGGAATGCATCGTCTTGGACGTCAACAATTTCGAGGTGTTGGCGCTTGCCAATTATCCTTCCTACGACTTAAATAACGTGCCGAGAAATGATGCGGAGCTGTTAAACGCCTTGACGAGAAATCATCTTGTTTGCGATATTTATGAACCGGGCTCCACATTTAAAATCATCACTTCCGCAATCAATATTGAGGAATATATGCGGGGGAATAGTAAAGCCTTTTCGCCGAAATATATCTTTAATAGTTCGCGCACGCGCGCAGTGGACGGCACGACGGTCAAGTGTTGGAGCAATCACGCAAACGGCAAACATAGCAACCAAACGCTTGCCGAGGCGCTCAATAACAGTTGCAACCCATGCTTTACGGATATTGCGCTCTCTATCGGCAAAGAAACCTTTTACGCTTATTTAGGCTCGTTCGGTTTTGGGAAAAAGACGGGGATTGATTACAGCGGCGAGGCGTACGGCTTGTTGATGCCCGAAGGCGCGGTGCGCGGCTGTGATTTGGCGCGCATTGGCTTTGGACAGACGATTGCCGTTTCGGGCTTACAGCTTGCTTGCGCGACGGCGTCTGCGATAAACGGCGGGTATTATTATACACCGCATTTGGTAAAGAAGATTTACGCCGAGGACGGGTACGTATTAAAGGAAACGGAAAACAAGCTCCAAGCGCGCACAATTAGTGAGGATGCTTCAAAAATGCTCGCCAAAATGCTACAAGGCGTAGTGCAGGACGGAAGCGGTAAAAAGGCGTATTTAGCAGGGTTTTCCGTTGGTGGCAAAACGGGCACGGCGCAAAAATTTGAGAACGGACATATCGCGGCGGGCAAGTACGTTTCCTCGTTCGTAGGCTTCTTTCCGTCCGATAAACCGCAGTATTTGGCACTTATTATCGTTGACGAACCGCAGGGCGCGTATTACGGCAGCGTGGTTGCCGCTCCGTGTGCAAAGGACGTTTTCGAGGGGATTATTTCCTTGAAAAATATGCAACCGCAAAACGTGAAATAAAGGAAATGAAAACAAACGGAGCAACCTGCTCCGTTTTTTCCTTTTTAAGTGGAAAAATCCTCATAAATCCAAGAGGCGAGGAATAGAATAGGTTATCCACATTTATAGGACAAGGAGAGGTTATGCGGTTATCAAAATTGGCGGAAGTGCTTGGGGGTGAATACGTCGGCGGCGAGGCGGAAATTGCGGCATTGAACGTTGACAGCAGAAAAAAGGTGAAAAATGCATTATTTATATGCATTTCGGGCGGGAATATAAATTCCCATAAGCTTGTTGGCGAGGCAGTGCGTAGCGGTGCTGTGGCGTTTGTAACGGAAGAACGCTTACAAGTAGATTTGCCTCAAATCGTGGTAAAGGATACGCGCGCGGCGTTGGGGCTTGTTGCTTCCGCCTTTTACGGCAATCCCGCAAGCCGCTTAAAAATGATAGGAATTACGGGCACAAACGGCAAAACGACCACAACGCATATGTTGGCGAGTATATTGCGCGAGGCGGGCAAAAAGGTGGGGATAATCGGTACGTTGGGGATATCGTATGCGGATAAAAAATTGCCCGCAAGCCTTACGACGCCCGATCCGATCGAGCTCAACGAGGTGCTTGCGGATATGCTCATTCGCGGTGTGGAATACGTGGTTATGGAGGTTTCCGCGCACGCGCTTTATTATAAGAAAATCGAGGGCATACACTTCGCTGTGTGTATTTTTACTAATTTGACGCAGGACCATTTGGATTTCTTTCCTTCGATGGACCAATATGCAAGCGCAAAAGGGCAATTATTCACTCCCAAAACCTGCAATTTGGCGATTTTAAACGGGGACGATAAGCTTGGTCGGCAAATAGGCGAAAGATTTGAAAAAGCGGGCGGAAAAGGCTTTTATTACGGCTTGGAAACACCGTCCGATTGCTTTGCGGTTATCACGGACGAATCGCTTGACGGAACGGAATGTATGTTGAATATCAATGACGAGCTTTGCCGTGTTTCCCTGCCTTTATTCGGCATATACAACGTGTACAACGCGCTTGCGGCGGCGTCTTGCGCAACCCTTTTAGGGCTTGCTGGCGGTGTGAAAAAGGGGCTTTCTGCCCTAAAAAGCGTAAGTGGACGTATGGAGCGCGTTTCAAGCTTGCGCGGCGGCAGTGTTTTTATTGATTTTGCGCATACCCCCGACGGCTTGGAAAAATCGTTGTCGGCGTTGAAAAAGCATTGTCGCGGTAGATTGATTTGTGTGTTTGGCTGTGGCGGCAATCGCGATGCGGAAAAGCGGCCGATTATGGGGGAAGTCGCGGCGAAAAACACCTATTTCAGCATATTGACGTCGGACAATCCGCGGTATGAAGATCCGCTTGATATCATTACGGAAATTGAAAAGGGTTACCGCCGTTTTTCCACCCGTTACGTCATTGTGCCCGATAGGCGAAAGGCAATCGCCTACGCCCTTGAAAGCTTGCAAAAAGAGGACGTGCTTTTAATCGCGGGCAAGGGCGGTGAGGAATATCAAGAGATTATGGGCATAAAATATCCGTTTAACGATTATACTGTCGTGGAAGAATTGTTGACAAACGGTAAGTCGGCTTGGTGACTATCAAAAAAAGAGGTGAAGAATGGTGAAAACGTATATTTTATCCGTGGTTGTGGCATTTTTCGTCTCTTTCGTATTTTGTTTGATTTTAATCCCCGTTTTAAGGAAGTTAAAGGCGGGGCAAAATATCCTCGTTTACGTGGAAGAACACAAAAGCAAAGGCGGTACGCCTACGATGGGCGGGCTTGCCTTTGTCTTTGCCGCAGTGTTGACGGCGATAGTGCTTTTTCACCGCTTGCATAAGCCGTTTGTGTTGGTGATTGCTATAGGACTTGCGTATATGTGCGTGGGGCTGTTAGACGATTTTTTAAAATGGCGGCATAAAGAAAATTTGGGGCTACGTGCGTGGCAAAAGCTTGTGTTTCAGCTTGTAATTGCGCTTTTTGTGGGGATATATTGCGTAAAAGCGCATAGGACGACGTTATATATTCCTTTTACGCACCTACAATGGAATATCGGTTTTTGGATGCTGCCCCTCACCGTTTTCGTCTTTCTCGCGACGGTCAATGCCGTCAATTTAACGGACGGCTTAGACGGACTTGCCGCAGGTACGAGCATTCCGTTTTTTACCGCTTTGGGCACGTTGATTGCCTTGCAAAAAGGGGACGGGAGCTTGTCCATCGTCAGCTTTTCGCTTGTAGGTGCGCTAATTGCCTATCTCTTGTTTAACACCTTTCCCGCTTCCGTTTTTATGGGGGATACGGGCTCGCTTTCGCTTGGCGGTTTTGCGGCGTGTATTGCGTTATTTTCGGGGAATGCATTGTATATTTTGACGATAGGCATTTGTTTTGTTTTTTCCGTCATATCCGTTTTAATTCAAGTAATATATTATAAAGTAACGGGTGGGAAACGCGTGTTTTTAATGGCGCCCGTGCATCACCATTTTCAAAAAAAAGGCTATTCGGAAAGCAAAATTGCCTACGGATATTTCGTTGTAACCCTCATATTGGGTACGGTTAGCCTTTTAACGGCAATATAAAGGAGAAAAATTATGTATATCAAAAAACAAGTGTTTTTCGTGCTCGGTTTGTCTCGTTCGGGGAAAGCGTCGGCGGAATTTTTACTCTCGCGCGGCGCAAGCGTATATATTTACGATGATTTGACGAGCGACAGAATAGAACAAACCTACAAGGATTTGCAGTTAAAAGGCGCAAAACGGATAAAAAAAGAGGATTTGCCCAATATGCCCGAGGTATGCGACGTGCTTGTCATAAGCCCCGGTATTCCCATCGACCATCCCTTGGCGGTTGCGTTTAAGCGGGGCGGTAGGGCGGTTGTTGGGGAAACGGAGCTTGCGGCTCGCTACATAAAAAGTCACGTGATTGCCGTAACGGGCACGAATGGGAAAACGACAACCGTTTCTATGCTTGCGGAAACCCTGCAAAAAGCTGGGATGGCGGCACACGCTTGCGGCAATATCGGTACGCCGCTTATAGAATATTGCAATATGCCCGACGAGGACGTCGCGGTTGCGGAAATTTCAAGTTTTCAACTTGAAACGCTCTCGTCTATTCGTCCGCACGTAGCGGTGGTGTTGAATATCACCGAGGACCATCTTAACCGCCATTATAATATGGAAAACTACGTATTTTTAAAGGCAAAGCTACTTAAAAATTTGTCCGCGGCGGAGTATGCCGTTTTGAATTACGACGATGAAACGGTGCGTGCTTTTGCGGAAAAAACGAGGGCGCACGTGCTCTATTTTTCCGTTCGGGAACGCGTTTACGGCGCGTTTTATGAGCAAGGGAATTTATATTTTGGCAAAGAAAAAATTATATCCGCGTCCGAGCTGCCAACCGACGGCTTGCACAACGTACAAAACGCTTTGGCGGTGATTGCCGTCGCAAAAATTATGGGGGTAAAAAGCGAGGATATCGCCGCCGCGCTTAGAGATTTCAAGGGAATAAAACACCGCGTTGAGTTTATCAAAGAGGTCAACGGCGTGCAATTTATCAACGATTCCAAGGGGACGAACGTCGATGCGACGATAAAAGCGGTTGCCACGATGAAAAGGGAAACAGTACTTCTTTTGGGTGGGCAAAATAAGGGATATGATTACGGTAAACTATTTGCGGAGCTCAAAAATAGCAAGGTCGTGCGCGCCGTATTGTATGGGGAAAACCGATTTGCCATTTTAAAAAGTGCGCGCGCTTACGATTTTGACCGCGTAACAATGTGTGAGGATTTTGCTTTTGCCGTAAGGGTTGCCGCTATGCTTGCGAAAGAGGGGCAAACGGTGTTATTAAGTCCTGCAAGCGCAAGCTTTGACGAGTTTGCGGGCTATGAAGAACGAGGTGATAGATTTGTTGAAATCGTCCAATCCTTCCAAGACGAGGGAGAATATACCGACGAAGCCGAGGTGGAATACGAGGGTGCGGAACTCCTTATTGACGAGGAAAGCGAGTAAGCCGCGCGGGGATATTTCTATTTTAATTTTAACCTTTGCGTTGGCAGCGTTCGGCGTGTTGGCAATATATTCGGCAAGCCGTTACGTAGCGAAAACGCAATACGGGGACGAGTGGTATTTTGTCAAAAAACAGCTGTTAGGATTGGTGCTTGGCACGGTGGCGATGCTTGCGTGCGGACGCTTGAATTATCAAGTGTTAAAAGGGAAAAAGCTACGGTGGATTGTTTTCGCTATCCCCGTCGTTTTGTTGGCGATCGTGTTCGTGCCGGGAATAGGGAAGAGTAATTACGGCGCAACGCGATGTATATGAATCGGTAGCTTCACCTTACAGCCATCCGAGCTTGCCAAGTACGGATTTGTGGTGCTTGCGGCGGCGTATATGTCCGACGATATGGGCAGGATGCGTACCTTTAAAGGGGTGATTCCGCTGCTATTGTGCGGCGGCTTGGTGTGTGTTTTAATTATCCTTGAACCGAACATGTCCGTGACGATGTGCGTGGGCTTTTTGATGCTTGCTATGCTCTTTCTCGGCGGTATGAAAATAAAGCATTTTCTCATCATTTTTATCCCCGTTTTGCTTGTTATTCCCGTACTAATTATCATGGAGCCGTATCGGCTTTCCCGTTTAAGCGCCTTTCTTGATCCGTGGGAATCGCCGCGTGGCGAGGGGTACCAGCTTATCCAGTCTTTGTATGCTTTGGGGAATGGCGGTTGGTTTGGTACGGGGCTGTTTAATTCGCGGCAAAAATACCGATTTTTACCCTTTGCGGAAAGCGATTTTATTCTATCCATCATCGGTGAGGAATTGGGCTTTTTAGGGGTATTTTTACTCTTTTTAGCGTGCGCGGCATTGATATTTTGCGGTATTCGCGCGGCGTCGAAGGCGGAAGATTTCTTTTCCTTTCTCTTGGCGATGGGAATAACGATGGTATATGGCATACAAACGGTCATCAACGCGCTCGTGGTGAGCGGAAGCATACCGCCGACGGGCTTGCCGTTGCCGCTTATTAGCTCGGGCAATACCTCGCTTATCATTACCATGGCGTCGATGGGGGTGCTGTATGCGATTTCGGCAAAAGGGAATAAATCGCCAAAAGCCGTACAAGGCACAAAGAGAGGCGAAAAATTCATACAATAAAGCATAAAGGAGCTTTAACGTATGGAAAAATATATCATTGACGGCGGTGTAAAATTAAAGGGAAAAATTCGCGCGCAAAGTGCAAAAAATGCGGTACTTCCTTTGCTCGCCGCGTCTATCTTGACGGATGAACAAGTTAAAATACGCAATATTCCCATTATCAACGACGTGGAAAATATGCTACGCATATTAAGCGAGGTCGGCTGTAAAATCAAACGGCAAAAGGATTGCGCCGTCATCGACAGCTCAAACGCAGTTTCACACGAAATTCCCGCGCGGCTCACCAAAGAGCTGCGTTCTTCCGTTTTTATGCTCGGTTCGGTATTGACGAGGTTTCACCGCGCCAAAATATCCTATCCGGGCGGGTGCGATATTGGATTAAGGCCGATTGATTTGCACCTTGCGGGCTTGAAGAGGTTGGGCGTAAAAATTGTGGAAAAGGACGGCTATATCCACTGCGAGGCAGACCGCTTAATCGGCGCGGAAATCTTGCTGGATTTTCCAAGTGTAGGCGCGACGGAAAATATCATTTTGGCGGCTGTGCGCGCGGAGGGAATTACCATAATCCGCAACGCCGCAAAAGAGCCGGAAATTATCGATTTACAGCATTTTTTAAACGCGATGGGCGCAAAGATACACGGCGCGGGCGGTGGCACGATTGTCATCGAGGGGGTTCAGCGTTTGCACGGCGTCGAATATACGCCTATTGGCGATAGGATAGAGGCAGGTACTTATCTAATCGCAACGGCAACCTGCGGCGGCGAAATTGAGGTGCAGGGCGTTTTTCCCGAAAATATTGCGGCACTTTTGCATAAATTGCGTGAAAACGGTTGCAAAATACATATAAAAAATGATAGAATATACTTAACGAGTGACGGAAACTTAAAATCGGTCAATCTTGTGGAAACGATGCCCTTCCCCGGCTTTCCTACGGACATGCAGGCGCAGTACGCGGCGCTTTGTTGTACGGCGCGCGGTTCTACCTTGATTGTCGAGAATTTGTTTGAAACTCGTTATCGATATGCGGCAGAGCTTAAAAAAATGGGCGCGGATATTACGGTGCGCGATAGAAGCGCATTGATACGCGGTGTGGAATGCTTGCACGGCGCGTGCGTTACGGCAGGCGATTTACGCGGCGGCGCGGCGCTTGTTCTTGCGTGCTTAAAGGCGGAAGGACGCAGTAGCGTCATGGATATTTCGCATGTGGATAGAGGCTATGCCGATTTTGAGGGGAAATTAAAAAAGCTCGGCGCGAAAATACGCAGAGTGAAAGGATAATGGATAAATGAACACAAAAGCGGGAATTAAACAAAAGAGATTTTGGGTAATCATACTCACGGTTCTCATCTTTTTTGCGGGGGCGTTTTTGGGCTTCGCAACCGTTTTTCGGGTGGATGAGGTCGTCGTAGAAGTTTCGGCGATTTCCGAGGATGCGAAAACGGAAGCACAGGATATACGCGCTCGGCTTAAAAAGTGTTATGAGGACGAAAATATATTCGTGATCAACGACAAGGGCGCAAAGTCCATCGTTGCCGATTATCCCCATTTCCGTATTAAGGGGTTTAGAAAAGATTATCCTAATCGCATCGTGCTCACCGTTACGGAAGACGCGGAGGTGTATGCCGTCAAGCAAGCGGGCAAAGAGGAATATCTTATACTCGGCGCGGACGGCACGATTTTGGCAATTCGCGAAACGCCGCTCAACCGCTTGGACGGGAATGCAAACGTCGTAATCGAAGGACTTTCTGTAAGCGGAAAGAAGGGCGAAAAAGTGAACGGTGACAATCGTTTAAACGTCGTTTTGGAGTTCTGTAATCAATTGTCGGAAAAGTTGAACGGTATTCGCAACAACGTTTTGACGGTAAAGATATTCGACAATGCGCCGCAACTACATATTTACACGCAAGAGGGTGTAAAAATTTACGTGGCGTTCCCCGAGCAATTTACCACCCAAAAGGCGGATAAAATTGCGGAAAAATACCTCGCCTTGTCGGACGAGGAAAGATTGAGCGGCTGTATTTTAAGTACGGACAAAGGCAACGAAATCTACGTAGAATATCAACAAAAGGATATAAGTGAATAAAATATGTCGGATAATATGCATTTTTTGTATATTCTCCGACATTTTTTTACGTTCCGTTATTGACAATTAACAAACAATGGTGTATAATTATAATGATATTTTGTATTATATACAAATAATTTTGTTTATGGGGTGAAGGTATTATGAAAAACGAGACTGTCGCGATATTGGATATACGTTCGGGGGAAGTCTCTTTTTTTCTTGGCGCAAAAGGGGTAAACAATACCTTCGTTTTTAGCGCTGGGCAAACGGAAAGTTACGAAGGCTATTGCGTGGAAGGCTTTTTTGACGAAGGCTCTTTCCGTAACGCCGTCGCAAACGCCGTTACTACCGTAAAACAAAATTATAAGGGCACAATCGGTAAGGTTTACGTGGGTGTTCCTTCGCCGTTTATTCGCGTAGCAACCAAGGGGCACACCCTTGCTTTTCCCTCGAAGCGAAAGATATCAGCGCAAGACGTGGACGCGCTTTTCGAGACGGGCTTAACCGAGTTGGCACTCAACGGGCACTGCATACGCCGTTCGGCTATGTATTTGACCTTGGGGGATAACCGCAAGTTTTTCAAGGCGGAGTCTTTGTACGGGGTGGCAACCGACGTGCTTAAAGGCGCGCTTTGCTATTATTTTGTAGAAGATAGATTTTATCGCAGTATCGAAGCGGTTTTGAAAGAATTGAAGTTCGACGAGATATGTTATGTGCCTTCTACGTTGGCGCAGTCCGTATATCTTTTGCCCGATAAAAAGCGTGAAGGCTATGCATTCTTGTTGGATATCGGTTTTTTAACCTCGTCTATTTCCGTCGTTTACGGCGACGGTATCGTGCATGAGGAATCCTTTAACTGCGGCGTAGCTACCGTCTTAATTTCGCTTATGCAAACGTTCGACGTGGATTATGGGATGGCGCAAGAAATTCTCGCCACGTCCAATATTTCGGGCGGAAACGTACCCAAGGGCGTCTATTGGTCCTCGGAAACGGAAGAAAAACAGCTTGAAGTGCAAGAGATTAACGATTGCATAAAATTTAGCTTGGACGAGCTGTGCGAGAGAGTGGATAAATTCTTTGCCGTTCGTTACCTTGGTAAAGTAGATACGATTTTTACAGTTAATCCTATAAGCATTACGGGCGAGGGAATCAGCAGAATGAAGGGCGCAGCGGAGCACATTTCCAAGCGGTTAAATCATTTGACGGAAATTGTCGCGCCCGATTTGCCCTATTACGATAAGCCTACGTTTTCTTCGAGAATTGCGCTGTTGAACGACGCGACAAACGACGTGAAGAACCGTAGTTGGAAGACAAGATTGTTTGGAGGAAGAAAGAAATGATGAACAGTTACGAAAATAATGAAAGAAGCCCGTTCGGCTATTCCGCGGAACAGACTTCTACGCCCATGGGCGATATGGGTACAAATAACCTTTCGGGGGTTGCAAAAATTAAAGTTGTCGGCGTCGGTGGCGCGGGTAATAACGCCGTTGACCGTTTAATTGAATCGGGTTTACAGAGCGCGGAATATATCGTTATCAACACGGATAATCAAGCGCTTGCGCGTTCACGTGCGACCAAGCGCATTCAAATCGGCGTACAGCTCACCAAAGGGCTTGGCGCAGGCGCAAATCCCGAAGTGGGTAAAGCGGCGGCAGAAGAAAATAAAGAGGCAATCCAAGAAGCGCTTAAAAACACCGACTTGTTGTTTATTACGGCAGGTATGGGCGGTGGCACGGGTACGGGCGCTGCGCCGGTGATTGCAAGAATTGCCAAGGAAATGAAAATTCTTACCGTTGCAGTCGTTACCTTGCCTTTCGGTTTTGAGGCGAAACGCAGAATGGACAACGCTTTGGTAGGCGTTGAGGAATTGAAGAAGAACGTCGATTCCATGATTACTATTCCCAACGACAAAATTCGTCAAGTTGTGCCCAAAAACACTTCGTTTGCGGACGCATTGAAGGTTGCAGACGACGTGCTTCGCCAAGGTATCCGCGGTATCGCAGAGCTTATCGTTAAGCCTTCGCTTATCAACCTCGACTTTGCGGACGTTAAAGCGACGTTAAAAGGACGCGGACTTGCGCACATGGGTATCGGTGTTGCAAAGGGTGAAAAGAGAATTTTCGACGCTGTACGCTGTGCTGTTTGCAGTCCGTTACTCAACACAACGATTGAGGGCGCAAATTCCGTTATTTTAAACGTAATCGGCGGCAAGGATTTGTCTTTGGACGAGGTTACGACGGCGGCTGACTTGGTAAAGGGCGTCATCGATTATTCCGCAAACGTTATATTCGGCGCGTGCATTGACGAGGCTATGTCGGACGAGGTAGAGGTTGTTATTATCGCGACGGGCTTTGGCGGCAATCAAAACGGATTTTCGCGCGACGCGCAAAACGCAACCCTTCGTCAAGCCACGGTTTTGGCACAAAAGATTGACAATGCATATAATAGAAGAGAGGGCGGCATGATGCAAAACGGCTATATGCAGCAACAACCGATGTATGCCGATCCGTATGTACCTCAACAGCCTAACGTTTACAACCCGCAATCCTCGTATGCGGCAACCCAAGCGCAAGCAAACGAGTATATGTCGAACGTGCAGCCCATTCAGCCTATCCCTAATGGCTACGCGCAGCCGAATGGCTATTCTCAACAGCCGAATACCTTTTTCGAGCCGAACGATCCCATTCCCGACGCTCGTCAAGAAGAAACGCCGGATAGAAAACATAGACCGAAATTTGTAGATTTCTTTATGAAGAAAAATTCCGAGGATAAATAAGTAAAATACGCAAAAAAAAGCGGTGCAAAATTTGCATCGTCTTTTTTTTGCGTGAATATTCCATAATAGTAAAATAAAGAGTGAAAGAGCACCCGTAGTCGTACGAGTGCCCCTTCGAGGAAGAATAAATCAGATATGAGGATAGGCTAAAATCATAAAAACAAATTAAAATAACACATTTAATTCATATTTTAAATTATTTTATCAGCTTTTATAGAAAAATGCAAGTAAATTACTATGGTTTAAGTATAAGAATTTCTTATACATATTATAATAAAAATAAATGGCGCATAGAATATTGTATGCATTTAAAGGGCTTGGAAAATATTAAAAAGATTTACCTTATCGGGATTGGCGGCGTGAGTATGAGTGCGCTTGCAAAATACTTATCGGCGTGCGGATACGTGGTGTCGGGAAGCGATGCCGTAAAGAGTGCAGCAACGGAAAATTTAGCGTTTTACGGCGTAAAAACGTTTATCGGAAACGACGGTAATCGCGCCGAGCTTTTGGATGCGGACTGCGTAGTATATACGGACGCGATAAGTCAAGAAGATCAAGAGTTTTTAAGGGCAAAAGCGTTAAATAAGCTTTTGTATGGGCGTGCGGATTTGTTGGGGATAATCTGCCAAAACTTTCAGCACGTCGTTACGGTTGCGGGAAGTCACGGCAAAACGACCTGCACCTCGATTTGCGCGCATATTTTAAAGAGCGCAAGCGTACCGTTTATGGCGCATATCGGCGGGGAAGATAGCGCGTTTGGCAACTATTTCCACAGCGGTGAGGAATATTTGGTTACGGAAGCGTGTGAGTATAAGAAAAATTTATTGAAGTTAAAATCCGAGGTCGCAATTTTATTAAACGTCGATAAAGACCATATGGAGTGCTATAAAAACGAGGAAGATTTATTCGATTGTTTCCACACGTATTGTCAATCGGCAAAGACGGCGTTTGTTTGCGCGGACGACGTTGGGTGCGGCAAGTGGGACTTTGCCTCGTTTGGTATTCACAGTAGCTTGGCGGATTATCGAGCCACGCAAATTCGGACGCTTGGGGAAAGGTATTCGTTTACGGTAGAGGAATACGGCAAAGCGCTTTGTCGGATAAAGCTACGCGCCATTGGCTATTGCAACATTTACAATTCGCTTGCGGCGTTTGCGGCAATGCGCTCGTTGGGCTTTGACGAAAAAGAGATTGTAAAGGGGATTGAAAACTTTACTGCCGTTAAGCGCAGGTTTGAAAAGATTGGCGAATATCGCGGGGTAAGCTTTATTTGTGATTATGCGCATCACCCCAAAGAGATTTTATCTACCCTGCGTACGGCAAAGAATATAAGCCGTAGGAAGCTATACGTTGTCTTTCAACCGCATACTTATTCTCGGACGAAGCTATTGATGGCAGATTTTATTGCGGTTTTGCGTTCCGTGCCTAATTTAATGCTGTATAAAACCTACCCCGCAAGGGAGGTTTACGATGAATTGGGTAGTGCGGAAACGTTGGCGCGTATGCTTGGGAATTGTTTGTATGCGGAAAACGCGCACGTACTCAAAACGTGGTTAAGACAGACGGTAAGGGATGGAGACGTCGTCTTATTTTTGGGCGCAGGCGATATCTATTACGTGGCGCAATATATCTTGGAAGAACTCTTATAATTGCATAAACAAAAACGGGTGTTAGAGAAAAGTGAAAAAAACTCTAAATTCGCCCGTTTTTTTTCTTTCAAACTATTGAAAAATCTAAAAATAAATGTTATAATAAATAAGATATTTATTAAGGCGTTATTTTTATGGGTAACGATAGGCAGAGGTAAGGTGAGTGCATGAGTAAGAAAGAATCGAAAAAACTTATCACAAAGGAAAGTGTTTGCGCGACTTGTGGCATTTTTGCTTTGGTGGTGTTCTTTATTTTATGTACCCGTTCACTTGTTTTTGGTGAATTCGGTGCGTTAATACACGGTTTTTTAACGGGGGTGTTTGGATATTGCGCATACCCGTTGTTTTTAGGTGTAATTTATTTATGCGTAATGGGCTTATTCGGTAAAAGTCTCGTCAAGGACAAATGGTTGGGGGCATGTATTATTATCTCTTGCGTTTTGATCGCCTTGGTCGTTCATACGGCAATGACTTATAATTGGAAATTGGACGGATATATCACGCGTTGCTTTAAATCGGGCGAAAAGCTTTCTACGATTACGGCAACCGGTTGGCTTGGCAGTTTAATTGTTTATCCCTTAGCGAAGCTCACCACGAAGGTCGGCGCGTTGATTATCTTAATTATGTTGGCGTTAATCAGCATTTACGTTTGCGTTATGGTGGCAAGACGTAAAAAGAAAGAGGGTGGCAAACCCAACACGAAACCCACGACAGCGGCAACGCCGTCGGTGGATATTCCGCTCTCTCAACCCACGGTGCAAAACGTACAACCTCAACAACAGCCCGTAGCGGCAAATCCGCAAAACGCGCAACCTCAACCGCAACAAAGCGCATTCCCTTATGCGAACGCGGTAGCGCAGCCCGAAAACGTGGTTACGCCCGTCAATCCGACGGTAGTAGAAATTGCGAATACACAAAATACACAAAACGCGCAGCCTAATTTTACGGGGAACATTATGCCGACTGTCGAACAACGTCCTGGCGTTAGCTTACCCGAAACGCAACCTATACAAGGGGCAGGTGCGCAACCAGCAACGTCCAACGTTGTTGCGCCGTTTGGCAATATACAAACAATGCCGATGAGCAACAATGCATTCCCCACGGCGGAAAATACGGGGACGAATAACGAACGCAGCGAATACGATTATTCTAACCCTCGCGACTTCCTTTTTGGTGGCACGCCTGCGGAAAATTATAGGCGCAACTTGTTGTTTGATCCCAACGCAAGGGTGAATAATATGCCCGTTACGGAACAGCCGAATGCGCTTGGCGGAACGAGCGGTTTTATGCCCTCGTATTCCGATTCTTATCAAAATACTGTCAACGAAAATACGGCTCCGCCCCGTACGGAAGCAACGCCGTTTAGCCAACGCGGTTCCGAGTATTCCTTTGAAGATTCCCGCAACGAACGGACGGGGGGAGAGGAGCGTTCTACGATCACGCCCATGCCCACGTTCGAGCCGCAAGATCGTGAAACGGATAATTCGCCGTATAGCCTGTTTGAAGATAGATCCTCACGCGATTTCGCGGAAGAAAGAGGTGGACGTGAAGAAATTACGTTTGGTCGCGAGGAATCGTTTAGAAACGAACCTATTACTCCCATCGTTTACGAGGAATGGGATAGGGATTATTCTGCGCCCGACTATAAGAGCTTGTTCTCGGCGTCTAACCCCAATATTTTTGGGGGCGACGAGAATGCGACAAGGCGCTTTGACGATATGGTAAATTCCGACCCTCGTTTTGAACGCGGTTATAGAGAGGACAGCCTTTCTATGCCCGAAAGCGAGAGGGAAAACACGCAAAATGAAGATAGAAACGAGCGTGACGGCTTTAATCTTTTAGACGATGATCCCTATGCTTTGCGTTCGGATTTCGAAGAAGATAACCGCGAAAACAATGATTTCGTCACGGATAGCAGAGATAGCCGTGGAAACAATGATTTTGTTGCGGATAACAGAGATAGCCGCGACGAAGGAATTTCCGATTCGCCCCGTATGGGCTTTGGCAGAGAGGAAACAAGCTTCCCCGAAGAACGCACAGAGTCGGAAAATCTTTTTGCAAGCAGAACGGAAGAGATGGTTGCGCCTGCACCCGTTACGCCTGTACAAGAGCC
This sequence comes from Clostridia bacterium, assembly GCA_017452305.1. Classification (GTDB taxonomy): domain Bacteria; phylum Bacillota; class Clostridia; order Christensenellales; family Borkfalkiaceae; genus Scatosoma. The sequence continues at coordinate 22,190 of JAFTMQ010000153.1, forward strand.
GGTAGCTCCCGTTGCGCCCCCTGTGCCCGTTGAGCCGCCTAAGCCCGAGCCCCCGAAACCGCGCATCATTCGTCCTTACGTAAGAATTTCTTTGGACGATTTGGATTGCCGTGATATCGAACCTACTTCTAATTTTGAGGAAGTAGAGGAAACCAAGGAAACGATTATTGCCACCTTGGAGGATTTTAAAATCCCCGACACGTCGATTGCGTCCGTAACCTTCGGGCCTACGGTTGCGCGTTATAACGTGTTGTTCCCTCGTTATATTCAACCTAAAAAGGTTGTCGCGTTGGATCAATCCATCGCAATCAGTCTTCGTTCCAACGGCGTAAACGTTTATCCGAACTACGAAGACGGCGTTGTAAGTATTGAAGTGCCGAATAAGGACCGTCAATTCGTACAGCTTGGCTGTATGCTTTCGGGGGATACGTACGTGAACGCAAAACCCTCGTCCTTGGTGTTTGCAATGGGTAAAGACGTTGCAAACCGCAAGGTTTACGGCGATATTTCCAAGATGATTCACCTCTTGGTTGCAGGTTCGTCTGGTTCGGGTAAGAGCGTGTTCTTGGGCTCGTTGATTATCAGTTTAATCCACAAGTATTCGCCCGAAGAATTGCGTTTAATTCTTATCGACCCGAAGAAAACGGAGTTCGTATTGTATAACAACTTGCCGCACTTGATGATCAATGAAATCATCACGGACGCAAGTAAAGCGGTGCAAAGCTTGAATTGGGCGATCATGGAAATGAACCGCCGTTACAGTTTGTTCTCGCAAATGAGCCGTTCGGGCGCATACGTCGTTAATTTGGATCAATACAATGCGCACGTAGAAAAGAATCAACGTTTACCAAAGATTGTCATTATCATCGACGAGCTTGCCGACTTGATGCTCGCGGCGAAAAAGGAAATGGAAGATAGAATCCAAAACCTTACGCAAAAAGCGCGTGCGGCAGGTATTCACCTTATCGTTGCTACGCAAAGGCCGTCCACCGACGTCATTACGGGTGTTATCAAAAGTAATTTGGCGACGAGAATTGCGTTCTACGTGGCATCCGACGTGGACTCGCGCGTTATCCTCGATCAATCGGGCGCGCAAAAATTGTTGGGCAAAGGCGACTTGCTTTACACGATGCCGGGCGTAGCCACGCCTATCCGTGTGCAAAGTGCGTTTATTTCCACGGAAGAATCGCAAAAAGTGGTCAACTTCATCAAAGCCAACAACGAGGCTTACTATGATGAAGAAGCAACGAATTTCATCAACTCGCGCGGCGGTTATGCCGGTGATGATAGTTCTTCCGGCGGTGATGGCAGCGGAAAAGACAGCGGCAGTGTAGATCCGATTTATATCGAGGCGCTTCGTCACGTTATCGCTTGCGGCAGCGCGTCTATTTCCATGATCCAACGCAAGTGCTCCGCAGGTTACAGCCGTGCAGGTAAGATCGTGGAATGGATGGAAGAAATGGGCTATATTTCCGCATTCGACGGCGCGAAGTCGAGAAAGGTGCTTATCAGCAAAGAGGAATTTGAAAGCAAATACGGTCCGTTGGAGTAATTTTTAACCAATCGGACAAAAAGGAAGAAGTATGTTAACCAATAAAATATTCGGGGTGATTTCTCTGGGTTGCGATAAAAATCGTGTGGACACAGAGAAATTGCTCGGTTTACTTAAATCACGCGCGTGCACGCTCACGGACGATTTATCAAAGGCGCAAATCGTTATTGTCAACACCTGCGCGTTTTTACAATCTGCCCGCGAAGAGGCAATCGATACGATTTTGGAATGCGCGGAGTATAAAAAAGGCGTTTTGGAAAAAATAGTGGTAACGGGTTGCCTTCCGCAAAAATTTGTGGACGAGCTGTACGAGCCGCTTTCCGAGGTGGACGTCTTTTTGGGAATTAACGACTACGAAAAGATTTTTGAGGCGTTAGAGCAAGCTTATCAAAAAGACGCGCGCCCCAATTTTGTAGGGAAGGGGGCGGACGGTTATCTTTCGCAACGCGTACAAACAACGCAAGATCATTACGCATATTTAAAAATTGCCGATGGGTGCTATAATCACTGCACCTATTGCTTAATCCCCAAAATTCGCGGCAAATATCGTTCCTACCCCATGGAAAAGCTTGTGGACGAAGCCAAAGAGCTTGGCGAATTGGCAGAGCTTATCGTGGTCGCGCAGGATAGTACTCGATACGGTGAGGATTTGTACGGGGAAAACCGTTTCGTTGCACTTTTGCAAGCGCTGTCTAAGTTGGAAAATATTCAAGCAATCCGTCTTTTGTATTGCTATCCCGACGTCATCATGGACGAGCTAATCGAGGAAATTGCAACAAACGATAAGATATTAAAATATATGGATATTCCCTTGCAGCATTCGGAAAATCGTGTGTTGAAACTCATGAATAGAAAGGGGACGAGGGACGGCTATTTGCGTTTGTTTGAAAAATTGCGAAAGCGTATTCCCAATATTGCAATTCGCTCTACGTTTATTTCGGGTTTCCCTACGGAAACGGAAGAAGAATTCGAGGGAATGAAAGCCTTTATTCGTGAGGCTAAGCTTTTTAATTGCGGATTTTTCGCCTATTCACGAGAGCCGGATACGGGCGCGTATAGAATGAAACCGCAAATTCATCACAACACCAAAAAACGCCGCGTGCGCGCGCTGTATCAAACACAGAGCGAGGTGGCGTATAGCGTTTTATCTGCGTTCGTAGGGAAGCAAATTCAAGTACTTTGCGACGGTATTGATTACGAGCGCGGCTGTTTCGTCGGCAGAGCGTATTTCAATGCGCCCGACATTGACGGAAAGGTATATTTCCACGCGGCGGAAGCGATGCAAGGCAAATATTACCAAGTTTTGATTGAAAATAATGACGAGTACGACTTGTTTGGCCGTACCGAAGATTATGAAGGAGAATAAAATGAACTTACCCAATAAAATTACGTTAACTCGAATTTTTATGATCCCTGTTTTCGTGCTCTTTTTCTTCCTTGACGTTGTGCCTTTCCATTACGGAATTTCGGCAATTATTTTTGCGCTTGCGGCTTGCACGGACTTCATCGACGGATATATCGCGCGCAAGTATAAGTTAGTGACGAATTTAGGGAAATTTCTTGATCCGATTGCGGACAAGGTGCTCGTTTCCACGGCGATGATTTTGATGCTCGTTATGAAAGACGGCGTATTCCAAACGCTTCGCGGTGCGGCGGACGGCGTGTATATCGCAACGGCGGTATGCATTTGCGTGATTATGGCGCGCGAGCTTATTATTAGTGCATTTAGACAGATTGCGGCGGTCAACGGTGTGGTTATGGCAGCGGATAAATTGGGCAAATTTAAAACGATTTTTCAAGACGTAGCCATTTTCGTTATTATTTTGGCGGGGGGCATTGGCGAGCTTATTCCCGCGTCGCATGCAGTACCTTGGGATATGTACGTGCTCATTGGCGGTCTTGGTCTGTTTGCAATCGCAACGATTTTGACCGTTTGGTCGGGCATTTCTTACGTCGTAAAAAATAGAAAGGTTTTAAAAGACGCGTAACGGAGCGATAAAAATGGCGAAAGCGTGTATTTTGCTTAAAAAAACGGTGGGCACGGACAATGATGCCGCCGTTATAAACGCTTTAAAAAATAGCGGATATTCCTTTGATAAGTTTCACATACTATCACAATTAGAAAAGGAAAAGATTACCGACCTATTTGAGGAATTAACGCAAAGCGGATATTCCGTTTTATTCCTCGCAGAGGAAAGTTTGAACGAGTGGTTAAAGCCGCCTATATCTTTCGAAAATGAAAGGGACAAGCAGGGGCTTATGAACACGTTTGGGGATACCGTGTACGCATTGAACGAAAAAAATATCGAAGAAGCGTTGGTGCAACGCCTTAAAGAGCGTAAGTGGAAAATCAGCGTTGCGGAATCCTTTACGGGCGGGGGTATAGCAAAGCGCATCACCTCTGTTTCGGGCGCGAGCGAAGTGTATTTTGAGGGCGTCAACGCGTATAACGAAGCGTCTAAAATCAAACGGCTCGGCGTGTCTAAAGCGACGTTGGACGAAAAGGGCGCCGTATCCGAGGAAACGGCGTTTGAGATGGCGCGTGGGTTGTTAAGTACGGGCGATTGCAACGTGGCGGTGGCAACGACGGGTTTGGCAGGACCTAATTCGGACGGATCGGGTAAGCCCGTAGGGCTTTGCTACATTTCCGTAGGGACAAACGAGAAAATAGAGGTGTTTCGCTACGTTTTTGAGGGTGCGAGAAAAAAAATTACGGAAACGGCAATTGAATATGCATTATTTCACGTTTTTGGTACGTTGAATGATGTATAATGATGATAATGAAAAAATTTATTAGGAGAATAGATAAATGGCAAACGAAAAAAACACGGAAAAAATGAGAGCGTTAGACGCCGTTTTATTGCAAATTGAAAAGCAGTACGGCAAAGGCTCTATTATGCGTCTTGGCGACGAGGCGGCAAACACGGAAATTGAAGTTATTCCCTCTGGTTGCTTGACGTTGGATCTTGCATTGGGCATCGGCGGCTTCCCTCGCGGTAGAATTATTGAAATCTACGGTCCCGAATCTTCCGGTAAAACGACGGTGGCATTACACGCAATTGCGGAAGCGCAAAAGATGGGTGGCGTTGCGGCGTTCATCGACGCGGAACACGCGCTTGACCCCGTATATGCGAAGAAATTGGGGGTAAGTCTTGACGATTTGTATGTTTCTCAACCCGACACGGGTGAACAAGCCCTCGATATCGCAGACGCGCTCGTAAGAAGCTCCGCGGTCGATATTATTGTTGTGGACTCCGTTGCGGCATTGACGCCGAAAGCGGAAATCGAAGGGGATATGGGCGATACGCACGTTGGTTTGCAAGCAAGATTGATGTCGCAGGCGCTCCGTAAATTAACGGCAATCGTCAATAAGTCCAAAACTTGCGTTATTTTCATCAACCAATTGCGTGAAAAGGTAGGCGTTATGTTCGGCAACCCCGAAACGACACCCGGCGGTAAAGCGCTCAAATTCTATGCAAGTATGCGTTTGGATATCCGCAAAATGGATACCCTCAAAGACGCGGACGGCGCTATGGGTAACAGAACGAAGGCAAAGGTCGTTAAAAACAAGCTCGCGCCTCCTTTCCGTCAAGCGGAATTTGACATCGTATTCGGCGAAGGTATTTCGCAGGAAGGGTGTATCATGGATATGGGTGTGCAGTTCGATATTATCGGCAAGAGCGGCGCATTTTATAGCTATAACG
>JAFTMQ010000154.1 GCA_017452305.1 Clostridia bacterium
ACGAGCGCAAACAACGGCTGCCAAATTGATTTTAGTAGATTTCTATTTAAGGGAAAATATTATTTACAAACGAGCTACGTAAGCGAAACGGCAACGGGTACAATTAACGTAACGATACGTGGTGAGGCGCACATGCACTTATATACGCATCGATACATAAAAAGCAACGCCACCTACCATAAAGCATATTGCGCGTGCGGGGAATTTCAATTAAAACCGCACGTTGTAAGGATAGGCGACAGTGGTCCAAGCAACACTTGTGCACTTTGCGGGATGGCATTGTCTCCAATCGGCGGGCTGAACGGCATACAAGCCACGGCAACGTACGTAACCTTGAACGGTAGCTTTATCGCGCAAAACGGCATTATTTACTTAGTGGACGCGGATTGGGACGCATACTTTGCAGGCACTTTACAATTTTATCTAAACACAAATTTGCCTATCGTTACAAATAGAGTCGCCATTTACGGCGAAGGTCGTTTGTAAGGCATATAAAATTGAATAAATGACGTAAAACTACCACAGACGGCGTATTCCGTTTGCGGTAGTTTTTCTATTCTGATTTTCTCAGCCACAATTCCGCATTCCGCACTCCGCATTCAGCATTCAGCATTGCGGAAAACATTCTGCACGCAAGAAAAAATCCCCGAACGGGAAGGGCGTTCGGGGTGCAATTATCGCTCACATATCCACGCCCAAAAAAGGCGTAAAAAGCGGTTGCAAAGTTCTATCAGCAGGTTACAAAGTACACCCGCAATCACTTTGGTGGCAAGTGAGGAAGCTCTCAAAATTCTCTTTCAATTTCGCAAGCTTTTTGTTCAGCGCAGTCACCAACCTCTCGTACAGCTTAATCAAAAGCACGTCGAGACCTAAAAAATGCAACAACTTACACATTTTCATTTTCATATTCACTTACCTCTCACAAAATTTTTTTACGGAAAGGCGGTGTAAAGCCGTTGCGTTGCGTCCGCAAAAGAGGGTAAGGGGGAACGCTCTTTTTGCCGTCGCGCAATTAGTATAGCACCTTTTTTCCCTTTGTCAATAGACCACTGACAACTTTTTTCACGTTTTTCCAAAAAAATTTTATAAAGGAGCACTAAACCGTGGTTAAGTAGGGCTTGACAAACGTACCGCTTTGCGGTATAATGGAAAATGGAATATAACGAGGTAAACGCAAATGATTATTTTGGGCATTGACCCGGGTATTGCCACACTCGGCTACGGCGTAATTGAAAAGGACGAAAGGGGCAACTTCCGCGCGGTGGACTACGGAGTCGTCCTCACCCCCAAGGACGAGGGTTTGCCTGTCCGTTTGGCTATGCTGGAAGAGGGCGTGCAAAAGGTTTTGGATAAATACCGCCCCGACGAGATTGCTATGGAAGAATTGTTCTTTTCCAAGAATATCACGACGGGTATTGCGGTGGCGCATGCGAGGGGGGTTGCGATGCTCACTTGCGTGAAAGCGTGCGGAAAGCTGTACGAATACACCCCCATGCAAATCAAGCAAGCGCTTACCGGCTACGGCAAGGCGGATAAAAAGCAAATCCAAACGGTGGTTGCGTCTATGCTCCGCTTGCAAAGCATTCCCAAGCCCGACGACGCGGCGGACGCCTTGGGTATTGCGCTCTGCCACGGCTTTTCCAGTCGGTTTGGCGAGCTGTTTGCCGTCGGCAATATGACGAGGGCGAAAGGGCAAAACACCGTCCCTGCAACCGCTTATCAAGAATTGATGGCAGCAGGCGCGAAGCAAAGCAAGCGCGGCAAATCGGGCGGCGGATTTTCTTCCGCAACCTCGGTAAACGCCCTGCAAAACGCGACGGGCATTAGCGGCGTAACGGGTGTAGGCAGAGCGTCCTCTCTCCCGACGCCCAAAAAGAAATAGAAAAAAGAGGGAAATATGATTGCGTATTTAAGAGGTAAAGTATTAACGACCACGGAAGAAACGGTGATTATAGACGTCAACGGCGTGGGGTATGAAATATATTGCACGGGGAGCGTATTTAGAAAACTCATCGTAGGTGCAGTGACGGAAATCTTCACCTATTTGCAGGTGAAAGAGGACGGAATGACCTTGTTCGGCTTTGACACCCCGCAGGAAAAAGAGCTGTTTTTAAAACTCATTTCCGTTTCGGGCGTAGGGCCTAAGCTCGGCATTTCCATTTTAGCGAGCTTGAGCGCGGACGAGTTTGCGCTTGCCATCGCGACGGCGGACGTAAAACGTTTAAGCAAGGTGAAAGGGCTTGGCAAAAAGACGGCGGAAAAAATCGTTTTGGAACTCCACGGCAAGATTTCGGCGGCAGAAGTTTTGGGCGCAAGCGGCGACGACTTAACGCCGAGCGCAACCGCTCCAACGAACGCGAAGCTTTCCGCGGCGGACGAAGAGGCGGTTTCCGCATTGATGGGCTTAGGCTTCACGAGGACGGAAAGCCTGCAAGCCGTCAAGAAAGCGCACGAGCTTGGCGCAGTGCCGGTGGAAGAGGTGATTATGAAAGCCCTGCAAGGCCTTTAAGTAAAACGACGGATATACTTCGCATTTCAGCGTTGCTGCTCCGTGCGGCTTGGTCGCGTACGATTTGTACGCTCCCTGCACCGTACTCACAGCGCCTTGAACTGTTCGCATCTGCGCCGTTTTACCATTCTTTAACGGGCGGCGTGAAACCCCCAGCTACAATTTCGCATTTCCGCGTTGCGGTTCCGTGCGGCTTGGTCACGTACTATTTGTACGCTCCCTGCTACGTACTCACAGCGCCTTGAACTGCTCGCATCTGCGCCGTTTTACCATTCTTTAACGGGC
>JAFTMQ010000155.1 GCA_017452305.1 Clostridia bacterium
CAACGCTTCTTGTGTTTTGCCCTCGTTTTCCAAGTAAACCGCAAGCGCACGGCAGCTTTTTTCAAGTCTATCCAATTCCTCGTATTTGGAAAGCTCTTGCTTTAAAACGATGATTTTTTCGTTTAACGCGTCCACCTCGGGCTGTTTGGCATTCGCCTCGTCCGCGACCTTTTTCGCCTCGTCCACGGCAAGTATAAGCGCGGGCAATTTTTCCGTTTTTTCGCTATAATTTTTGAGGTTTTGTGCGTGCTCGGTTGCGGTAGTAATTTTTGCAATCACCCCACCCATGTCCGCGTTCAACGTAGAAATTTCCTCCGAAAGACGATTGTTTTCCTCGTTATCCGTTTGCAATAAACGCGCTAAAAGCTCCAAAGTTTCCTGCGTGGAAATTTCCCCTTTTTGCGCTTGCTTGACGAGCGGATACTCTACGCTTTCCACGGGGCAAGCAATACTTTCGGTGTAGGTGAGAATGGTGTTTTTTACACCCTCATATTTCCGTTCCAACGCCGCCGCGTCCTCTTTCACGCGGTTTTGTAGTTCCTCAAATTTATGCGTTTTGAAGATTTGACGGAAAAGTTCCTTTCTCTTTTCCGTATTCGTAAGCAAGATTTCACGGAATTGCCCTTGCGCAATCATCGCAATCTTCAAAAATTGCTCTTTTTCCAATCCGATAATATCCGAAATAGCGGCAGTAACTTCCTTTTTGCTCTTATCAACAATTCTACCGTCGGGATAATGCAATTCCGCGCGCGCAGGCGCTTTCGTAACCCCCTCGCCACGGCTTTTTGGACGCATATATTCGGGGCTACGGCGCACCGTATATACCTGCTCCTTGCAGATAAATTCTAACTCGACAAAGGTTTCCGTGTCCGCATCCGCATACTTCGAGCGCAACATCGAGCCGTCGCGTTCCGCCCCGCTCGGGCTATCGTACAAAGCGTAGGTGATGGCGTCGAAAATAGACGTCTTGCCCGCGCCCGTCGTACCCGTGATAAGGTACAAACCGCTTTCGCCAAGCTTGTCTAAATCAAGGACTTCCTTGTTTGCGTACGGGCCAAACGCCGATATGGTCAATTTTAACGGTCTCATACGCTTTCCTCCTCGATTTTTTCAATCGTTTCTTGTATATACGCGCGCTGCTCGTCGCTCATTTCCGCACCGTTCTTCAACGCGAAAAACTCGGAAAACAGCTCGAACATCGACTTGCTTTCCACCGCCTCCGCGCCGTAAATTTCCGCCGCGGCGCGCGTCCTCGTATTGTCGTACTTCAATTCCAAGGCGTTTTTATAAATCGTTTGCAACCGCCCCATCGCATTCGGCACGTCGTCCTCGTCCGTCAAGGTGATTTGCACGTAATCGCTCAAATTGCCCGCCTCGCGATAGAATGCGGGGTCGGTAAGCTCGGCAAACGAGCCCTTAATCTTCCGTAAATCACGGATAGGATGGAGGTTTGCCGTTCTTATATGCAATGCGCCGCCTTTCTCGCCCAACTCAATGATGGTAACGGATTTCACGTCGTTTGCTTCCGAAAAAGAATATTTAAGCGGCGTACCGCAATAGCGAATACGCTCCGAGCCGCAATTTTGCGCGCCGTGCAAATGCCCAAGCGCGACGTACTCGAAGCCGTCGAATACGGATGCGTCCACGTTGTCCGTGCCACCCACCGTCTCTTCCGAGTCCGAGCGAGTTGCGCCCGTCACAAATTGGTGGGTGATTAACACGTTCCGCTTGCTTTTATCCACGCCCATTTTCGCAATCGCCACGCGCATAGCGTCGGTGTAGGACGTGATTTCCTCGTCTTCGTAAAATCTGCGGACGTGCGCGGGCTTTATAAAGGGCAGCATATACACGCAGACTTCGCCGTGCTCGTCCGTGAGCGAAACGCACTTCACGCTCCCGTTGTAAACGTACGAAAGGTGAATACCGCTCGCGTCCATAATTCTGCCGCCGAACGCAATACGCTCGGGCGAATCGTGGTTACCGCTAATGACGAAGGTGCGCATTCTGCGTGCGGCAAGCTCCGCCAAAAAGCTGTCGAATAACTGCACCGCCTCGGCGCTTGGCATACTTTTATCGTAAACGTCGCCCGCGATGAGCACGCCGTCGGGGCGCTCCGTATCGACAATGCCGATAATTTGGCTTAATATTTCCGCTTGGTCCTCAATCAGCGAGGTTTCGTGCAAGCGTTTTCCCAAATGCAAATCCGAAATATGTACGAATTTCATTGATTTTGCTCCTTATTTTCTTCTCTTTCTTATTGTAGCAAATTTTTCGTAAAAGGTCAAGACCTATGCAAAAAAAACCACCGCGCAAACATAGCCACGATGGTTTTATTTTTCATGAAAAGCGGAACGCTTCCGCATGTGCGCCGCGACTTTATACCTCGACGAAGGTCAACGTATAGCCGTCCGTGCGCTTTGCCCTATACAGATCGAAAATGCGAATACCCACGCTCATAAGCGTTGCGCCGTAAAGCGTTTCGCCCGTCTCTTCGTTTTTATACAGCTTGTCGGGTGCTAAGCCCTTCAAGCGCAAGGTCATACTTTCCACTAGCCCCGACGCATACAATTCAAGGAAAGTGAGCTTCGCCTTTTTCTTGTCCTTGGAAACGATAATATACGCGCAGTAATCCGTCTCTTCGGGGGAAAGTAAGCGGTATAAATCGCCATCCAAAACAAAATCCTCATCCTTGCGGTAAAGTGCGGAATAGCCTTTAAATTTTGCTTTATCCTCGGCGTTATACTTACTTAAATCAAGCTCGTACCCATACGCGCCAAACGACGCTACGCGATATCTAAAATCAAACGTAGATTCCCTGCCGCTCGTGCAGTCCCCTTCCGTAAAATGGCAGCTCAACGCGGACATGGGGTAGGCGTAGCTCGATCCGTATTGAATATACGTCCTTGCGTAAGGGTCGGTGTTGTCGCTCGTCCAAATCTGCGGCGAATAGTAAAGCATACCCAAATCGAATCTGCCGCCACCCCCCGAACACGTCTCGAATAAAACGTTGGGGAATTGCGCCTTAATCAAGGACAAGAGCTTATACGCGCCCAACATTTGGCGGTGATAGACTTCGCCTTGCTCCGTCACGAAAGAGCTTGCTTCCGTTGCGTAGCGGTTGAAATCCCACTTGATATAATCCAAATCCGCGCCTTGCAATTCTTCACAGATACGATTTGCAATATCCTGCACCACCTCGTCGCGGGTTAAGTCCAAAATATATTGATAGCGGGAAATCAAGGGCAGTTTAGCCGTGCTTAAAATGTAGTCGGGGTGCTGTTTATAATAGTCCCTTTGCGCGTTGACCATTTCGGGCTCTAACCAAAGCCCAAATTTCAAGCCCAACGCGTGCACCTTGTCGCAAAGCCCTTTTATGCCCGAAGGGAAGCTTTCCTTATCCGTGCGCCAATCGCCAAGCCCCACCCTATCGTTCTTTCTAAACCAACCGTCGTCCAAAACTACGGTGTCAATACCGCAATCCAAGGCGTGTTTTGCAAGCGAAAGCATCTTGTCTTCCGTGACGCTAAAATAACTTGCCTCCCACGAGTTGATGACGATGGGACGAGGTGAAAAAGCAAATTCCCGTTCGATAATATGCCTTCTCGTATGGTCGTGCAGATTGCGGCTCATACCGCCCAAGCCTTGCGCGGAATAGGTCATAATCGCCTCGGGCGAAACGAGCGTTTCCCCCTTGCCAACCGTCCATGCAAAGCCGGTATCGTCCAAACCGATCATCACGCGCGTGTCGCCCAAGTGATCAACGGCG
>JAFTMQ010000156.1 GCA_017452305.1 Clostridia bacterium
CGTTGCTACCGTAAATTCAAAATCAAAGAAATCGAATAACCCAGCCATATCGCCAACCTCGATGGGCTCGCCCACAGCTTCGCCGTTTTCCATTACGTGGATATAATTTACGTTTGTACCGCCCGCATTTACACCATGCGTGAAATAAACGAAGGAAACGCCGTCCGCGTCAAGTGCTTGATCTTGCGTATCAAGACCCATTGCAAAACCGAACTTGTCAAGCGTCTTGAAATCTACAGAGCCCGTAAGCGTGAACGCCTTTGCACTATTTTCGTCCGATTTAACCTTCAATTCGGTTACGATACGGTCGGTCTTCGTAAGGTTTGCGTCGATTTGCGCAACGGATACGGGAAGGCCGTGGTTATTGAACATCTTGCCAGCAGCGGCAACACCCGTAGCGTCGGTCCAATCCGAACCGGTGAAATTCGTTTCAAACACCGTTTTAGTAGGCGTCGAAAGCTTGTAATTATCAATCGTCAAATCGCCCCAATAGTCAAAACCAAAGCGATGTTCCGTCGTAGCGTCCAATGCTTCAAATGCGTTCTTAATCCAAATTTCCGTAGCAAGGTTAGTGCTGTCGTAGATACCGTCTTCATTCAAAATATAGGTCTTAATACCCATTACGCCTTCCTGCTTGAAGATGTATTGTACGTGATAACGCATTTCGCCGGCGGCTGTACCGAAAGCAATCGTCCAGCAATTACCCGAACCTGCTTCCAAAGGAGAACGTTCCGTCAACGCTTCGTCCGAATAGTATTCAAAGCCCGCAGCGCGAGGGTCTGCCGCACCCGTAATCATACCGTTATCGGGGCCGCCAACCCAAATTGTGCTCGTTCTGCCTTCATTGAAACCCGTAGCAGTCGTGATGAAGGGACCCATGCAACAACCAACCATGTTGAGGACGTCAAATTCCATCGTAACACGACCCTCCGCAAAGTTTGCGGTGTCGTATCCTACAACGAGACCAGCCCCCCAAGCAACACCCTTAGCTTCAAAGAAGTCACCTTTAATGTTAGAGGTAACCGCCGTTTCGCTACCCGCGAACTTCCAGTCAAGCTCGTTGACAATCCCGTCATCGGTGATGATGTTGTCCGCCACGAGGTTTTCCTTTGTTGCCGCGTCTGCTTTAAGCCCTGCGTTAAGCGTAAGCGCACCAGCCGTTGCACAGGTTGTTAAACCAAGCGACAAAGCAAGCATTAAAAATTTTTTACTCATATTTTTCCTCCTTATGGCACTTAGCCATTTTTTTATTATTTTGAATGAATTAATATTCGTAGGCGGGGAAAATCTTATCTACCGCCCAACGTGTGAGAAGCACAAGTGGCGTACCGATTGCCGCAACAATCATACCCACCGTTGCCGCATTAGAAAGGTCGCGCGTGTCCGCTTTGACGACTTCGACGATATAAAGCATAATCGTGAACGTCTTGCCGTTCGGTCCCCCTTCCGAGATGAGTTTTACTTGCATAAAGAAAGTAAATATAACCGTCGTACCCATCATATAGAGCGTAGCAAGCGTTGTACCAATCAACGGAATGGTAATCGACCACAATTCGCGGAAGAAGCCAATGCCGTCAATTTTCCCCGCTTCCACAAGCTCTTCGGGGATACGTCCCATTGCACTCCCAAGTAAGATGAGATTCCCGCCTAAACCGCTCCAAATACAGTACCCGACAATTAGGGCATTTGCCGTATCGCGCGTCCCTAACCACCCCCACTTCGGTATTAGGTGGCCTAATCCAAGTTTTGTTAAAAGCGGATCTACAATACCGAACGACGAGTCAAACATAAAGTTATATACCATAACCATTACGACCATCGAAACGATACACGGAAGATAGAAGATTACGCGGAATACTTGGTGTAAGAATACCTTTTTATACAAGAAATAACACAATATAACCGAAAGCGGTACGATTACAAAATCGTTAACCACAAAATACATCAGCGAGTTCCCAACCATTGATGGAAATTGAGAATGGGGATTGAGTACGTCGTTGCGGAAAAAATCTATGTAATTTTTAAGTGGATTTTCGTTAAATACATAATCGCCCTTGGTGTTCCTATACTGGAATGACATCACGATTGTGTTAAAGTTAACATATACCGTGAAAATCAAGAAAGATATAACCGGAATCACCATCAACGAAATAACGAACACGATTTTTGAAATATCCCGTTTTTTCTTTCGTTTCGCCGTTGTTGCGCGAGGCGTGGGAGAAGTGCCTCCCCCACCCGCATCAAACATTTCGGCTTGCATATTTTCCGTCATAACGTCCTCCAATTATTTCGTAGAGTCCGCAACCCATTCTTTCCACTTTCCTTTTGCTTCCAAGTACTCCATCTTACACCATCTTGAAGGCGTCGTACCGTCGTTTTCCATACCGTAAACGAGAAGGTTATACGGTTGTCCGATAATCCAAGTGCTAACCTTGGGGTTGCTCGCCAAAGGACCCGTTTCTACGGGAATAAAGTTTTCCGAGGTTTGCCAAATATTCACGCAATCTTTGGTAAATGCGGACATATTTTCCAAGTTTTCCACTTCGTACTCGAAAGGTCTCATCGTTGCGGTGTACTTCGTGAAGTAGTTCAGCATTTCATCTTTCGCCAAGTGAACAAGGAACTTCTTCGCCGCTTCCTTTTGAGGCGCCTTCTTAGGGATTAACATAATATCAGGCTGCGTTGCCCAATTCACTTTGATATAATCCCCATTTTCGTCCTTGCGAGCCGTTTCAAGATACGGAATACGCATCATACGCATTTCAAAGCCTTCGGGAAGTTCGGAAATCATTTCCGTTTCCATCCAACCGCCGTTGATAATCATCGCCGCGTTGCCGTTGAGGAAGTCTCTTTGCGCAAGCATGTGGTTTTTACTCATCGAACCTTTGAGCGCATAATCCACTTCCGGTCCAAAGATGGAGCTAAACGCTTCAAGCGCTTCAAGCTTACCCTTTGCCGGTTGCCTGTCGGGGTTATAGATTTCTGCCGAAGGATAAGAATAAAATTCGTTCATCCCCTCAACGCCCGTGGATTGAAGCCAATGCGTCATACCCATAAAGTCAAAGTAGCCGCCAATTAAGCCAGGATATACGAACGGCGCAACCTTGTTTTCAGTATCCTTTTTAATTTCCTCGCAAAGCGCAAGCAATTCCGTCATCGTCGTGGGAACTTCCCAGCCGTACTGTTCAAACATTTTACCGTTATATACAATACCCGTAACGCCGCCCGACCAAGGATAGCTATACTTCCCTTCTACACCGCCTTCGGTCGCGATACAATATTTTTGCCAAGAAGGAATCATCTTTTCATAGACCGTCTTACCCTCTTCGCCGTCAGGCTTTGCATCATATACGTCGGATATTTCTTCAAGCCAACCGTTGAATGCGTAGGTTTGCCAATCATGCCCAAGCGGCATATAAAGATCGGGCAAGCTCATCCCTGCTTCAAGCTGCGTTGCAACGAGCTCCGTAAGTCCAGGATCGCCGTCTAAATAAACCCAATAATCGGGATTTTCCGCGACGAAGTGCGTCGCAATAACTCTCAACCAGTCGCTACCAAAGCCCGCGTCAACAAACGAAATCTTCAAACGGGTTTTCCCCTCTTTCGTATCCTTATAAATTTCCTTTTCGTTCTTGGAAACGGTGATACCCTCAGCGTAATCCTCTTCTACGCCTTCGTACCCCCCACGTCTTTCGTCGTCGGTGGTTCTGCCACACGCGACGCAGCCAAGCGTTAATATAGCCGCCAATCCGCAAGTAATCCATCTTTTCCAATTCTTCATCATTCTTTCTCCTTTATTTATTGCATATTTTTATTTCAACGGAATTACAAAATATCCTTCGCCCGCATTCATCGTGAAGGAAATTTTGCCGTTCTTGGCCCTTACTTCCTGCACCTTGCCTTTCTTAACAATGAGCGCGTGTGTGCAATCGTTAAATTGAAGCTCTACTTTGTTCTTTAAGCCTGCACTCGGTTCGGTGTAGTTGACGATCATAAACCCGTCGCGTCCTTCCTTGTCCTTGAACACACCCGTCAGCGTGTCCTGTTGCGTCTTAAAGGATTTGATACGTTCGTGCGAGCTCATTACCTTATAATTGAGGTAGTTAAAGCACGCGTTTTCGCCGCCTTCCTCGTTTTCCGTGCCGATTTTCGTCATTACGCCTTGCCAATCAAAGTTCAAATAGATGTCTTCAAAGGCGCGGATTTCAAGGTTTGCCGCTTTTACGTAATCATAAATTTCGGTGGGTTTACCATCGCGCCCGATACAGCCTTCGCCAAACGTTTCCGTTGTGCTAAATGCGGGGGGAGACCAATAGCAGAACCATTGAATCCCTACGCCGCCGTAAGCAAGGAAACTATACATTTGGAAGGTCGTATCCGCTACGCTCGTCAACGTTCTATTGTTGGGCGAGTATTGAATACTTTGCAAGAACGTCCAAATCTCTTTATCGGGTGCAGCTTCCTTGACCTGCTCCATATTATC
>JAFTMQ010000157.1 GCA_017452305.1 Clostridia bacterium
AAAATTATTTTCCGACCTGTAAAGCGGTTGCTACGTCTCCTATGGCAGTTCCGGCAAGCTACAACGAAATTGTGACGGAAAAAGCGTTGAAAGACCACGTCGGCAAGGTGCTTTACGAAACGACGTTTAGCATTCCCGTGGCTACGGACCCGCTCTATCGTTTGCGCATCGGCGCAACAAGCCATAAGTGCGAAGTGTACTTAAACGGCAAACATATCGGCGGGGGTATCAACGGCTTTTTCCCGATTGATTTGCCCTTGGAGGACTTGCAGGAAGAAAATCGTTTGTCGGTTGTGATTGACAATCGTCTTACCTTCCAAACCTTGCCTCCTGGGAAAGTTGTCAACGGAATTCAAATATACAACCACGACTTTTATAATTTCACGGGTATTCACCGTGACGTGCTTGTGTATTCGTTACCCCAAAAGCATATTGACGATATCACGATTAAGACGGTTGTGGGTGGCGATTATTCCGCGGTATCCGTGAAAGTGGATACGAACTGCGAACAAATCGTTTGCAAGGTGAAAGACGCGGAGGGCAATATCGTAGCGGAAGGCACGGACGGATTGTTAAAGGTGAACAATCCGCAAATGTGGTCGCCCGAAACACCGTATTTGTACACGCTCGTCGTGGAAACGGAGTGTGATAAATACGAAGAACGTTTCGGTATCCGCAAGATTTTTGTGGACGAAAAGGGGTTCTATTTGAACGATAAGCCCGTTTATTTTAAGGGCTTTGGTATGCACGAGGATTTCTTTATTTTGGGCAAAGGTAACAATACGGCGGTTAGTATTCGCGATTTTGAACTTTTAAAATGGATGAACGCTAATTCTTTCCGTACAAGCCATTATCCTTACAGCGAAGAAATGATGAATCTTGCCGATGAATACGGATTTTTGGTTATCAATGAAGTCCCTGCCGTGGGTATGCATTGGTGGGATGATTACAATTTCGGGCCCGACAAGGTCAATGCGGAAACGGCAGTGGTTCATAAAGAGTTAATTCGTCAATTGATGGCGCGTGATAAAAATCACCCCTCTATCGTTATGTTTAGCGTTGCGAACGAACCCGCAACGCACGAAGAGGCGGCGGGTGAATATTTCCGTGACGTTATCGCTTACGCACGTACGGTGTGCGATTTGCCGTTGACGCTTGTTGAGTTTACGCATTTTACGGAAAATTCGTTGGTGACCGACTTGATTGACGTCGTTTGTATCAATCGTTATTATGCTTGGTACACCGAACATGGCCAAATTAACGTCGTGCGCGAACGTTTGTTGGATGAATTACAAATGTATTACGAGGCGGCGAAAAAACCGATTATCGTCACGGAATTTGGTGCGGATACGTTGGAAGGCGTGCATATGCTCCCCGCCGAAACATTCACTGAAGAGTGGCAGGAAGAGTACTTGATTGAAAACTTCAAGGCAATTGACGCTTGCGAGGGCTGTATTGGCGAGCATATTTGGAATTTGGCAGACTTTAAGACGAAAGAAGGTTTGCGCAGAGCCCGCGGCAACCGCAAAGGCGTGTTTACCCGTGATAGACAGCCGAAAATGTCGGCGCATTATGTGCGGAAACGTTGGAAAGATAAGTAAGAAAAAAAAGGAGACAATTTGGCTAAAACTATTGTCTCCTTTTTTCACAAGTAGCAAGAATGCAACGTAAAATCGTTGACAATATATATAAGTCGTATTATACTTATCCTATAACAGAGATTTGCAAGTGCAAGGGGCTCTATGAAAAAGATTATTGAACAGACGGAAAAAGATAGATTTATCCAAATTGCCGCAGGTGGGAAAAAGATGACGGGCGAAGTAAAACGCATGGCGGAAATTCCGCCTTTGCCGATACAGCATACCCCGTTACAAGCACAAAATACGCAATTCGGCATAACCATGTCCGCGTTCAATGAAGAAAAAGACTATCAAGACTTCTTAAAAGAGAAGTCGGATTTGCGCGCGTATTACGCACCTTTTCTTGAAAATTATGCGCGCCAAGTAAAGTCGGACGCGCTGTATCTCACCGATTTTTCTTATCGCAAGGAAACGGAAGAGGATAAGGCGGACTTTTCGCGCGTGTTAAACGGCGTAGGGGCGTGGGAGCAGGTAAAAATTCCGCACTACGTCGGCCCCGACGGTAGATGGAATGCCTTTTACCGCACGCAAATCCATTTAGAGAAAAAGTACGCGGATAAGTATTATATTTTAGATTTTGAGGCGGTGGATTATATTGCCGAAGTGTATATCAACGGCAGAATGGCAGGGCGGCACGAGGGCTTTTTCGCACCGTTTAGCGTCAATATCACCGACTATATCCATGAGGGCGAAAATACACTGCTTGTCGTAGTGAAAAACGACGTAACGAGTACGGCGGTTACGGTGGACGGCTATGCGCACTACGGCGATAAAATCTACGGTGCAACGCACTTTGGCTATGACGAGCCGCAGCTTGGTTGGCACCACTGCCCCGCAGGTGCAGGTATTTTTGGAAAAGTGAAAATGAGCGTACCATGTACGCAACGAATTACAGATATTTTCGTTCGCCCCGATATTGATCAAGGCAAAATCACCGTACAAACCACCGTGTTTAGCTATGCTTATAAAACCTTGAAAAGCAAGGTTTCTTATACGCTTGAAGGACGGAATTTTAAACAAGTCGTTTTTAAAAATAAAGAGGGGAAAACGGACCCGTTCACGGTAGATGAAAATTATTTGACGGCAAAATTTGAGTTGGATGATTTCAAGCTTTGGACGCAACAAACGCCCTATTTGTACGCACTCACCGTTACGTTGTACGACGAGAACGGCAACGTCTTGGACGAAAAGCAAACGCATTTTGGTATGCGGAAGTTCCACATGGATGAGAATAGCACGCCCAAAGGCGCGTTCTATCTCAACAACGAGCGCATTATCCTGCGCGGTACGAATGAGATGGGGCATTTACCCCTTTGCGTGATGCGCGGGGATTATGAACAGCTCATCGACGATATTTTGATTGCAAAAGTAGCGAACTTGAATTTCTACCGCATGACGCAACGTCCCGTGCACGACGAAATTTACACCTATTTCGATATGCTCGGTATGCTTTGCCAAAGCGATTTTCCGCTCTTTTCGTACTTGAAACCGAGCGCGGTTGGCGAGGCGTTGAAGCAGGTGCGGGAAATGGAAATTCATACCCGTAACCACCCGTCCGTGATCTTGGAAACCTTCTGCAACGAAACGCTTGATAAAACGGCGTGGGGAAAGGAGCAATACAACCTTTCGCGTTTTGAAATTGAAAAATTCTTTAATGCTGCAAAAGAGGTTGTGGAAATTTACAATCCCGACCGCGTGATTAAGTACTGCGAGGGGGATTACGCGCCGCTTGAACAAACGCACGGCATTAGCGATTTCCACTGCTACACCTATTGGTATGTTTCCCACGGTTTGCCGAGCGGGAAATTGCAAAAGGGTTATCTTCCGCCCATTCGCCCCGATTGGATGACGGGCTGTGGTGAATTTGGCGTGGACGGCTTGGATAGATGGGAGCTTATGCAAAAATATTGTCCCCAGGAATGGCTGCCCAAAACGCAGGACGAGCCGTGGTCGCCAAAGCCGATAGCTAAAGAGCAGTGCTACGTTTTACACGGCGATTTCTTCCCCGAACAAAACACCGCGCGCGAGTGGATTGCGGCGAGCCGTGAATGGCAGAAAAAGGCGATTAAAGACTACGTACATATCTTGCGCCGTCGCGTAGATTATATCGAAAGTACGGCGGTGCATCTTCTCATTGACGCGTGGCCCTGCGGTTGGACGAAAACGCTTGTGGACGTGGATAGAATTCCCAAGCCCGCCTATTATGCGTTCAAGGAAGCGAATATCCCCGTGCGCATAAGCTTGCGTAGGGATAAGTACGTGGTGTATGCGGGCGACACCTTAACGACGGAAATTTACGCCTTCAACGACACGGCGAAAGACGCGGCTGTAAGCGTGAAAGTAAGCGTGTATTTTAACGGTGAGGAAATCGCGTCGTATGCGTGCGAAAACACGGCTACGGGGGTAGCATGTACCTATCTAAACGAAATTATCACCGAAATTCCCGACAATAAAACAGGTAAAATCACGGTGGTGGCGGCGATGAAAAACGGCGCGGAAATCACCTATGACGAGGCGGAATATATCGTCAAGGAAAAGCTGCAAAAAGCGAGCAAAACCCCCTTGCTTTGCGGGGAACGCGTGCAAGCGGTGGCGAGCGTTTGTGCGGGCGCGCAAACGGATAAGATTATTTTTGCCGACGACGATTATTTCTACGAACACCAAAAGGAATTGGAAGAAAAAGCAAAAGCGGGTTGCCGCTTAATTATCGTTACGAACAAGCCGTTAAACGTGTTGGGCGAAGATATTGTGTTCCGTGTGCATACCTTGGAAGAAGAAGTCCGTGCAAACAATTTTGTCGCAAGAAGTGAAACAAGCAAGTTTACCAAAGAATTTGCAGAAATGGATTTCCAAAACTTCTACAACGCAAAGACGGCTTATCAAGATTTGACGGCTTGGTTTAAATTCGAGTGGTCGGATAGCGAAGAAATTTTGTATACCTTTGAGGATACAAGTGACCCGAAATATGCCTTGCATAAAAAACATAAATTGATTGCTGCAAGCAAAAAACACGGCGAGGGCGAAATTATTTTGACCACCCTTTCCTGCTTGGACGGCTGTTTAGGACATAATCCAGTTTTGGATAAGCTCATTATCCATTTTATAGAAAAGGAGTAAAAAAATGAAAGAACAGTTTGAATGGATCCATAGTTGGTGTGATGAAAATTGGCAAAACGATTTGCCTCGCGTATTGCTCGTTGGGGATTCGATTACGCATAATTATCAAGAAAAGGTACGCGAATTATTGCGCGGCGTTTGCTACGTCGATTATATTTCCACGTCGTATGCGATTGACACGAAGATGTATAATCAACTCGTGTACAACTTTATGACGGATAGCAAGTATGCACTTATCCATTTTAATCACGGCTTGCACGGCATTCATTTGTCGAAGAAATCGTACAAGAGCAGAATGAACAAGTTGCTTTCCAAAATCGATAAAGACGTGAAATTGATTGTGGCGACTTCTACGATTGTATATAGAGAAGGGAATAAGCGTTTGGACGGCGCGTGGATGAAGCGCGTGAGAGAACGCAACGAAGCAGTGCAAGAAATTGCGGCGGAAAAGGGCTGCACAGTGGACGATTTATATTCCGTTAGCACTTCTATTCCCAAGGAATATCGCTACGTGGACGGCACGCATTATTTGCAGGAAGGCTATGCTATGCTCGCGGAGATGGTTGCAGCGTGCATCCGCAAAAGTTTAGGGAAATAAGGGAAAAGACGATGTTTCAAGAGATAGAGTGGCGCGGCTTTCAAGGCTACGAATTTGTGTTTGAGGGGTTGCAAGCAAAGCTTATCAAACCCAACTGTAAACCGAACGGCAAGTGGCTGTTAAAGGCGGAATATTTCGACGCCTTTCCCGAAACGGAAATAGAGCTTTTAAACCGTGGTTGGCATTTGGCGTATAACCAAAATCACAACCGTTGGGCGGAAAATTTGGATTTGGAAAGAAAATCCAAGTTTTTGCAATATATTCCCGAAAAGTTTGGGCTTTCGCAAAAATGCGTTTTGGTGGGTATGAGCTGCGGCGGCTTATATTCTGTTAAGCTTACGGCGTTAAAACCCGAACGGGTGCAAGGGATTTATTTGGATGCGCCCGTAATGAACTTGCTTAGCTGCCCTTGCAATTTAGGGAAAGGAAACGGCGTTCCGTTTGAGGAATATACGCATTTCACGGGCAGAACGCTCGTGGATATGCTTAGCTATCGCGAACATCCTATCGACAAAATGCATATCTTAGCAGAGCATAAAATCCCTATTGTAATGGTGGCGGGGGATAGTGATACGGTTGTGCCGTATGACGAAAACGGAGCTTTGCTTGAAAAGTATTACAAACAATGCGGTTTGCCTATTGAGGTATTTGTTAAAAAGGGTGCGGACCATCATCCTCACGGCTTGGAAAATCCGTCTATCGTAGCGGATATTATTGAAAAATTTTAAGGTGGGAAATACTATGCAAATGACCTTTCGATGGTACGGCGAAGGAAACGACCGTATCAAATTATCGGATATCAAACAAATTCCAGGCGTAAAAGGCATTGTTTGGGCTTTGCACGATAAAATGCCGGGTGAAATTTGGCAGGAAGACGAAATCGC
>JAFTMQ010000158.1 GCA_017452305.1 Clostridia bacterium
CTACAAAGAGGAAGCGCAAGAGATAGACAAAATTCAAAAAGGCATTTTGGAAGTCGCGCAAAATGAAGAGCCTTAGGACGTTTTTATTTGCTATAAGGAAACGGACGAAAACGGTAAACGCACGCAGGATAGCGTGATTGCTAACGATATTTATCACCAACTCACGCAAGAAGGCTTTAAGGTGTTCTATGCGGCAATCACGTTGGAAGGTAAGCTTGGTTCTGCTTACGAGCCGATTATTTTCGACGCGCTCAATTCCGCAAAAGTGATGCTTGCGGTGGGTACGAAGCCCGAATATTTCCAAGCCGTTTGGGTGAAGAACGAGTGGTCTCGTTTCTTAAAAATTAACAAGGACAACCGCAATAAAATGCTTATCCCTTGCTATAAGGGAATGGACCCGTACGATTTGCCCGACGAGTTCGCGCATTTGCAAGCGCAAGATATGGGCAAAATCGGGTTTATCACCGACTTAATCCGCGGCGTGAAGAAGGTGCTTGAAAAGAGCGAGGAAAAGCCGACGACGGTCGTTGTAAACGCATCCGTCAATCCGCAAATTGAAAACTTAATCAAACGCGCTCGTCTTGCTGTTGAAGACGGGGAATTTAACAAAGCAAGAAATTTTGTGGAGCAAGCCTTAAATATTGATGTAGAATACGCAGAAGCTTACATGGTTGACTTATTTTGCGACTTTAATGCAAAAAATTTACAGGAATTAGGGGATAAATGCACCCTTACAAAACTTGAAGAAAACGTAAATTATAAAAAAGCTTTGCGTTTTGCGGATGGGGATTTAAAAACCGAGTTGGAAAATATTTCAAAATACCTTCGTTTAAAGCAAATCAAAACTTTACCTTTTATGGAACAACATGATTACGAGAGGGTAAAAAGGCAATTAGAAGATTTAAGCGGGTTTAAGCCTGCGGAAGAATATTTTGCTAATCTTGATAAGGTTCGTAATCAGCAATTAGCGCAAAAAGTTCGTTCATTTATAAAGCGGGGTGCATATGCAATTGATTATTATCTTCAACGCATTACGGATGAAGAACTTAAATTAGAGTTGGTGAATTTTAAAAATCAAATCATTTACAACAAAGCAAAAGAATGTAAAGCTAAAAAAGAGTATGCTACCGCAAAAGCAAGTTTTTCAATGATTAAGGGCTATAAAGACGCGGAAAGTCAAGCTGCGGAATGTGATAGGTTAGAAAAACAGCGTAAACAAGAAGAACAACGGCAACAGCAAATGGCGCT
Source organism: Clostridia bacterium (assembly GCA_017452305.1). GTDB lineage: Bacteria > Bacillota > Clostridia > Christensenellales > Borkfalkiaceae > Scatosoma. The sequence goes on from JAFTMQ010000158.1 coordinate 1,249, forward strand.
GTGGCGCGAGCAAAAGCTCTGCCAACATTGCGGTGGTAATTTTAAGGGCTTATTTAAAAAGGTTTGTACGTGTTGCGGCACGCAAAAAGATTATTAATCATTGTGAGGTGAAAATATGATTATTGAAAAGAGAATTAAGGAATTTGAAAAGCTTGGATTTGGTATGTTCGTGCATTTCGGGCTGTATAGCATCGTCGGCAAAGGGGAGTGGTATAAGTGTATTCACCACGTTTCCGATGAGGAATACGAGCCGCTCGCCAAGCAATTCAACCCCGACAAAAATTGGGCAAAGGAGCTGGTGGCTACGGCGAAAAAGGCGGGCTGTAAGTACATAACCCTCACCACCCGCCACCACGACGGGTATTCCCTTTACGATACCTGCGGGCTTAACGATTACGACGCGCCGCACTCTTGCGGGCGTGATTTGGTGCGCGAATTTGTGGACGAATGTAATGCCGCGGGCATTATTCCGTTCTTTTATCATACCCTCTTGGATTGGCGCGAAAAGAGCTATGAAGCCGACTTCAAAACCTACCTCGCGTACTTGCGCGACAGCGTAGAAATTCTTTGCAAAAACTACGGGAAAATCGGTGGGCTTTGGTTTGACGGTATGTGGAATAAGCCCGACGAGGATTGGGAAGAGGATGCCTTGTACGCGACCATTCGTAAGCACCAACCCGACGCGATGATTATCAACAACACGGGCATGAGCGCGTTGGGCGCATTGGGGCATATCGAGCTTGATTCCGTTACCTTCGAGCGCGGCAAACCCGGCCCTATCAATATCGAGGGGGCACCCAAGTACGTGGCGAGTGAAATGTGCGAGATTTTCGCCGACCATTGGGGATATGCGGCGCAGGACTATAACTATAAGTCCTTGAAGGACATTATCGAGGAATTTTGCGTTTGCCGCCGCTACGGTAGCAACATGCTTATGAACGTAGGCCCGATGGGCAACGGGCTTATCCGTCCTTTGGATAAGGCGATGTTGGAAACGCTTGGCGAATGGGTAAGTATGCACGCCGAGGCAACCTATCTGCCCCGTCCGTCTGCGGTGAAGATCCTTTCGAAAAACGAAAAAGACTTCGTTTTGGAAGAGGACGGCACGTACTACTTGTTCTGCCACGATTTGCGCGTTTCGGTGGAAAATATCGACGTTGTCAAAGCGGCAAAGGGCGAGGCGACGAAGAAAATCGCACTCGATAAAAAGATTAAGCGTATTACTTGGTTGGATAGCGGCGAGACGGCGGATTACGTGCAGGAAAACGGGGAAGTAGAGGTTGATTGCAAGCCCTACTTATACGGTACGCAGCTTGTTGTCCGTGTCGCAAAAATCGAGGTAGAATCGTAAATTATGAAAGAGTATTGCATAGGCTTTGATATCGGCGGAACGAAATGCGCGGTTTCGCTTGGCGAAATCGAAAAGGGCGAAATTCGCATTTTACATCGCGAGGAAACGCCGACGAAATACGGCGCGGAAGAAACGCTTTCCGTGCTTGCGCCGTTTGTCAAGGAATGGACGAAAGAAAAGAGTGTAACGCGCGCGGGGATAAGCTGTGGCAGTCCTTTGAACAGCCAAACGGGCGTCATCTTTTGCCCCCCTAATTTGGCGGAAGGGTGGTACGGCTTCCCCATCGTGGAATGGGTGAAAAAGGAGTTTGGCTTGTCCGCGGTTTTGCAAAACGACGCGAATGCTTGCGCGGTTGCCGAGTGGAAATTCGGCGCGGGCAAGGGCACGAAAAATATGATTTTTTTGACCTTCGGCACGGGGCTTGGCGCGGGCTTGATTTTGGACGGAAGGCTCTATGCCGGCACGAATGATAACGCGGGCGAGGCAGGGCATCTTCGTTTGGCGAAAACGGGGCCTGTCGGCTATGGTAAGGCGGGCTCGTTCGAGGGCTTTTGCAGTGGCGGCGGCATTACGCGGCTTGCCAAAGAGATGGCGGCTCGGTGTAAAAAAATCCCCGATTGTATCGTGAACATGGGGGGCATGTCCGAGATCACGACCAAAAAGTTGGCGCAAGCGGCGTTCGCTGGCGATAAATTTGCCAAGCGCGTATTTGCGAAAAGCGGCGAAATGCTCGGCAAGGGTTTGAGTGTTTTGGTGGATTTATTAAACCCCGAAAAAATCGTCATCGGCGGCGTGTTTATGCGCTCGGCAGAGCTTTTAATTCCGTCCATGCAAAAGCAAATGCAAAAGGAATGTATCGCGGAAAGTCTTAGCGTTTGCGAGGTGGTCGGGGCGAAATTAAGCGAAAATATCGGAGATATTGCGGCAATCGCCGTGGGGGTGTTATAATGAAAGAAAGTACGAGAAATATTTTGACGGAGCTTACCTTGCGCTATCCTGCGCTTTGTGGGTTGCAAGCGGATATCGAGGCGGCGTTTTGCGCGCTTAAAGCTTGCTATGAGGGCGGCGGCAGAGTGTATCTTTGCGGAAACGGCGGCTCGACGTCGGACTGCGAGCATATCGTTGGCGAGCTAATGAAATGCTTTAAGAAAAAACGCCCCGTTTGCGAGGTTTTTGCCAACGCTTTAAAGGAGCAGGGAGAGCTTGGCGAGGAGCTTGCGCGCGATTTGGAGGGCGGTTTGCCCGCCGTATCCTTGTGTGGACACGCGCCCTTGACCTTTGCTTACCTCAACGATAAAAATCCTATGCTCACCTTTGCCCAACAGCTTAGCGTGATGGGGAAACAAGGGGACGTTTTGATTACTCTTTCCACGTCGGGCAATTCCAAAAATTGCGTGTATGCGGCAATCGTAGCCCAAGCAAAGGGTATAAAGACGGTCTTTTTAGGGGGCGGAAACGGCGGCAAGTTGAAGGATATGGCGGACGTTTCTATTATCGTACCCGAAAAGGAAACGTATAAGGTGCAGGAATTGCATTTGCCTATTTATCATTGTCTTTGCGCGATGCTCGAAGAAGAATTTTTCTAAAAAACGGAATATTTGAATGACAAAAAACCGCCGTTGCAGTCAACGGCGGTTTTTTGCGTGCGAAATCGCGTTAATTAACAAAAAATGCCAAAAAAAATTGGATAAAAATACATATTTTTTTACAAAGGTATTGATAAATGATAAAATGTGTGCTATTATATAGTTGCAAAGGTGCTATACTTAATTAAACGCATAGCAAATATTTACCGCAAGAGAATGGAAAATCAAAGGAGGTAAAGAAAAATGGATAATGACAGTGGAAAAATCTATAAAAGGTGCTACTTTATCGCCTGTGCCGTCATTTTGGTGGATTTGATTGTGAAGTTTAATTTAATGGAGTGGCAGGACGTTGACGTAAAAGATCACATGGTTGATGAGCTCTATATGATGATATTTCACCCGTTGAATTTCTTTAAATGCGATCCGCATTACATAAAGTGGTGGATATTCTTTTGGGTGGAAGCGACACTTTTGACCTTTTTATTTTGTTTCAATTTGTTTGCACATGCGAAAAAAGGCGTGTTGCTTGGCGTGCCCAAGTGGGACGGTAAAAAATTCCCGTGGAAAAAATATTTATTGATAAGTGCTATCCCTTCGCTTGTCGTTGCGGTTTGCTTGTGGCTGCGTTGGATGATTCCATTTAATATAGTGACGGCATTCAAGTCGGGATATGCATTATTATTCTTGGGACTTATTTTAGCTGTGTTTATTATACTTTTTACGATTTTGTTTGTTAGTTTTGTTATTGCGTATATTATTGCAAAGAAGACAAAAAAATTAGTTGAATAATTTTATATATTAGGTTCTTTTGTTAAATTTTTGCGAGCGTTGATAAAATTATTTTTTGAATTACGGAAAAAGGCGAGCGAAAGCATTAAAAAAAGACTAACGAAAACTCGTTAGTCTTTTTTTCTTTAGGGATTGCAAAGATAATATAATTAAATGCGAATAGCACTAATAATATACGCAAATTCTATTTCGTTTACTGTTATATTATTAAATTTATAACTTGCTAAAATTTCACATATTTCTTTAGGCGTATCAGGGAAAACAGTTATTTTACTGTACCCCGTATCGATAAAATTTTGCTGATTTTTATCAATGGATAATACGAACATTCCGTTATGTTTGAGCAGTTCAAAAATTTTCCCTAATGCAGCTTTCTTATTTTGAATATGCATAAAGGTTAATGTAGAATAAATCACATCGTAAGTTTCCTTAAAATGATAATCTATAAAATTCCCACAGATAAAAATCGCATTGGAATTACAGTTAAAATGCTTTTTTGCTACTTGAATCGTTTTTCGAGATACGTCTATACCAACGTAAGTTTTACAATAATCGATAATTTTCTTCGCAATTCTTCCTGTGCCACAACCTATTTCGAGAATATTCTTATTTTTATCTACATTGAGTAATTTGATAAACTTCTGTCCGTCCCATTTATCCATATATTGGGATAAGGCAGGGCTATCTAAAACGGGATCGTTTCCGTTTTCTATGAGTAAATCATAATGCTTTGCAACTTCATTCATTTTTAGCCTTTAAGGTTTTACAAGACGAGATGAGCATTTTTCTTATAAGTCCGCAGTCATTGTTCAGCTTTTTGAATTTATTTTCTTCTAAATATCCCGTTTCAAATAACAGATCTAACCAATATTCGCTTTCAAAACACTCTTTTAAGGCTATTTCAAATTTTGAAATGAAATCAGCGGTGCTTTGTGCGTATTGTGCTTCGTGAATATTTGCGCCTATGCTTGTGCCTGAGCGCAAAAGCTGATTGGTTAAAACACTTTCTTTTTTATCGTTTTTTATTTCTTTTACAATAAAAACAATATTTTTGGCAAATTCTTTTGCTTTTTCTCTTAAAATACTTTCGCTCATATACAATCCAATTAAGTGATATTGTTTGCAACGCAAACAGTTATATTTTTAGTAAACTAAAAGTTATATTTTGTCTTTTGGTCAAAGTTATATTATATTTGCCTTATAAAACTGCGATAGCAATATCACTTGCCGAAAAGCAAATAAAACTGCTATCGCAATAGCACTTGCCGAAAGGCAAATAAAACTGCGATAGCAATATCACTTGCCGAAAGGCAAATATAACTCGTTTACGGTACGTATTCAAAGCAGGGAATAGGCTTTAATTTAAACTCGTTTAATACGTGCAATCTATCAATGCGCGCTTTTGTCGTCTCGTCTTCGCATACGCCTGTGCGGATATAGTTATCGAGCGCCGCATAGGTAAAGCCGAGGTTGTCCTCGTCCGTTCTGTCCGTCAAGCCGTCCGAGGGTACTTTGTCAACCAAATGCAGGGGCAAACCGAGGTGTTTTCCCACCGCTTTCACCTCTTGTACGGTCAATTTGCCAAGTGGGGAAAAGTCGCCTGCCGCATCGCCGTAGCGGGTGGAATAGCCAACCCAATCCTCGGACAAATTGCAGGTGTTTGCCACTCTGCCATTCATCGATTGCGAGAGGGCGTAGAGGGTGGACATACGGATACGAGGGGGAAGATTGACCACCGTTTGGCGGCTCGCTTTTACGCCGCTTGTTTCCAAGCTTTCCAATACGCCGTCCACCGCTTTTTTGATGTTGCAAACGTAAAATGGGATACCCAGGTACGCGACGAGTTCTTCCGAATCGTGAATATCGCTTTGCTTGCCGTTGGGCATAAGCACGCCGATAACTCGTTCTTTCCCAAGCGCTTTTACGCACAACGCCGCGACAACGGAGCTGTCCTTACCGCCCGAAATGCCGATGACGGCGTTACAGCCTTTTCCGTTAACCTCAAACCAATCTCTTATCCATTGTACGGCGTCCGCCGTTACCTTTTCTACGTTGAAATTTTCCATAACGATAGTTTCTTCCTTGCACATTTTTCTTATACGCCAAACAGCAAATCGCCGTAGGTAGGCATGGGCCAATACTTAGCGGAAACGATGGTTTCCAACTCGTCCACAGCGCCGCGAAGCTTACTCATTGTCGGCAAAATTTCGTCGCGGTAATGTACGGCAAGTTGATCTACACCCTCGATTTTCGACGCTTTTTCCAACGCTTTTTCCAAAGCGCGGACGCTTGCAAACGCGCTTGCGGTGAGGGCGGAAATGCTCGCAAGCATGGTCGTTTCATAGGCGCAGTTTAAAGCCTCGCTTACGGAGCGTTTTGTCAAAATCGTGTTGCCGACCACTTGGCTGTATTCGCTTACGGCGGGCAAAATGTCCTTTTTCGTCATATCCACCATGGTCTTGGCTTCAATGCCCACGAGGTTGCAATAACTGCGCGTCAAAATATTGTAATGGGAACGGAGCTCGCGCTCGGTGTAAACCTTATGCGTCGTGAAGAGGGCAATACTCTTTTCGGAAATGAAATAGGGCAGTGCGTCGGGCGTGGTTTTGAGGTTGAGCAGCCCGCGTTTTTCCGCTTCGGCAAGCCAAGTATCGTCATAGCCGTTTCCGTTGAAGATGATGCGTTTATGCTCGGTAATTACACGCTTGATGAGTGCGTGGAGCGCCTTTTCAAAGTCGGGTGCGCTTTCTAATTCGTCCGCGAACTGCTTTAACACTTCCGCAACAGCCGTGTTGATGACGGTGTTCGAGCCGGAAATAGACGCCGACGAGCCGAGCATACGGAACTCGAATTTATTACCCGTAAAAGCAAAGGGCGAGGTGCGGTTTCTGTCCGTGGTATCCTTGGGGAATTTGGGAAGCGTATGTACGCCGACGCGGAGCAATTCCTGTTCCTTTACGCCGTAGGGCTCGTCCTTTTCGATAGCTTCCAAAATTTCGGTGAGCTCTGTGCCGAGGAACATAGACACGACGGCGGGGGGCGCTTCGTTTGCGCCGAGACGGTGGTCGTTGCCCGCCGAGGCAACCGACACGCGAAGCAAATCTTGATAATCGTCCACCGCTTTCAATACCGAGCAGAGGAAGAGCAAGAACTGCGCGTTTTCGTAAGGGGTTTCGCCCGGCTCGAAGAGGTTGACGCCCGTGTTCGTCGAAATCGACCAATTGTTGTGCTTACCGCTGCCGTTCACACCCTCGAAAGGCTTTTCGTGCAAGAGGCAGACGAGGTTGTGCTTTTTCGCCAGCTTTTGCATGGTTTCCATCATAAGTTGGTTGTGGTCCGCCGCGATATTCGTGGTGGTGAAGATGGGCGCAAGCTCGTGCTGCGCGGGCGCGGTTTCGTTGTGTTCCGTTTTTGCCAACACGCCGAGCTTCCAAAGCTGTTCGTTTAATTCATTCATAAACGCTTGCACGCGCGGCTTGATTACGCCGAAATAATGGTCTTCAAGCTCCTGCCCCTTGGGCGGCTTCGCGCCGAAAAGGGTTCTGCCCGTGTAGATGAGGTCTTTTCTTTGCAAAAACATATCCTTGTCGATAAGGAAATATTCTTGTTCGGGGCCGACGGTGGTTTTTACCGACGTTACGTCCTCGTTGCCAAACAATTTCAACACGCGCATTACTTGGCGGTTGAGCGCTTCCATCGAACGGAGTAAGGGCGTCTTTTTATCGAGCGCGTCGCCCGAGAAAGAACAAAATACGGTGGGGATACACAGCACGCCGTCCTTGATGAACGCATAAGAGGTGGCGTCCCAAGCCGTGTAGCCGCGCGCTTCAAAGGTGGCGCGCAAGCCGCCCGAGGGGAAAGAGGAGGCGTCCGATTCGCCCTTGATAAGCTCCTTGCCTGAAAATTCCATAATCACGCCCCCGTCCTTGTCGGGAGAGATGAAGCTGTCGTGCTTTTCGGCGGTGATGCCCGTCATGGGTTGGAACCAATGCGTGAAGTGGGTTGCGCCGAGCTCAACCGCCCAGTCTTTCATCGCGTTGGCAACCGTGTTTGCAACGGACAAATTGAGGCTTCTGCCGTCTTTAATCGTGCGCTTTAAGAGGTTGTAGGTTTCCTCGGAAAGGCGTTCGCGCATGACTTTGTCATCGAATACGTAGCAACCAAAGTAGTCGGGGACGAGTTTCATAAGTGTATCTCCTTGGTAAATTTCAAGCGGATAAAACGAGAAAAGGCAAAGGCAACAGGCTCTCACCTATTTTCACCTTTGCCGTTTATACGCCTATTATACCCGTTTGAAATGCGTTTGTCAACGGTTTGAAACTATGTTTCAAAACCGCGTGCGAGATTTTTTGTGAAAAACGATATTGACAAATCTCTTTTTAGGTGTTATAATACACGAAATAAATCTTAGCAAGGGGCTTATTATGAATTTGGAAAGAGTAGTTAAAAAACCTATAGCCATTGTACAAGCGTCTTTTGATGAACGCTATTTAATTTGTACCCATAACCGAGCAAAATTTAGTATTTTAGACACGCAGACGGATACGTTCATCTTTGAAAAAAAGATACGCCCGGGTACCTCTATGTGTTTTTCTGCGGACGATAGCGAATTGTACGTATACGATAGCGGAAAAAAGACGGTGGAATTTATTGCAGTCGGGACGTGGAAAAGTTTAGATTTGGTTGAAATCCCCGAATTCCGTAAAGCGGATAAGGATAATTGGGGAGATATTTTTCCGACAAAAAACGGATTTTGCATCAATTTTTGTTGGAAACACGTAAGAGATGGTGAGTACTTGCGTTGGAATATGCTTTTCTATAATAGAAAAACGGGCGAAAAGCGTATTTTTGAAAATTGTGCTTACCTAAATTATGACGCAATGACGGGGGATACGATTGCAGTTTGGCAAAAAAGTGCATATGCCGTTTTGTCGCAGGATAAGGGCGTGGAAAAAGAGTTTTACCGAGATGAAGAGGTGGATTGCGACAGCATAGTATTTTCTACGGCAAAATATACTTTAAAATCGCGGAAGTATAGAGAGAAGTATACCGTTCGTTTGATGAAAACGGCTTTGGAAAAAGAGAATTGGCGAGAAGTATGTAAAGTGGTTTTGGACTTTTTTGCGTATACGAGTGATAATTTTATGCAAAAAGATAAATTAGTTTTAGACGGACTCGATGCAGAAAAAGATAAACATTGTTTCGCCGTGGTGGACCTGCAGGGAAATATTCTTGCGCAGACGAGGGGCGAATATGCGTTTAGCGGGGTGGTGGCAAATGGGAAACTATACGTTGCCGATTGGGAGAAATTGATAATCGTGCCCTTAAAACAATAAGAAAAGGCAGTCGCTTATAGCGTGATACTCTTAACGGAGTATCACGCTAACTCTATTCGCCTTTCGGCGAGTTCTATTGCTACGCAGTGATATTCGGCTTGCGCCGAGTGATATTTGCTTAGCAAGTTTTTAAGCGAATAGAATATCACTGTCGCTGTGCGACAATATCACTCTTTGAGTCAGCAAAGAATATCACTATTATACCAACAGAAAAAGAGAGGACATTTCGGCTACTGACCGATTTGTTCTCTCTTGCTGCTTGTTATATGGGTTTGGGCTTAGCCCATTTGCGTTTGACTAGTCAAATGCGATGCTTGCACTTTTGTCAAATTGTTAATTCTCCGCTAAGGACATCATCCTATTGGGCGGCTGCTTTTGTTTTGTAATCGTTGAATTTTGCGTTCAACGCGTACATGGTGGGGGGATTTTTTAATTTTCGTCGGGATTTTGCGGCGTTTCTTGCAGCTCGGTGAGGAATTTCCAATACCGAATGGGCATATTGCCCCGCATTTGCTTTTCACGCTCGGTTGAGGTGCGTGCCGCAATTGTTACCGATTTATAGTATCGTTGCCAAAGGGCTTGCCATTCCGTTTCATTTGCGGAAAGAAGAACGTCCGCTTGTTCAAGCGGTGCGACGAAGATATGTTTTCCGTCGTACACCGCCGCTTTTTTACGCTTTACGTCGTGAATGACGAAAGGGAAAAGGGGGAAGCGGGCGCGGAAATGGGGGGCGAGCAAATCGCAAATATCATTGTCGGGCGAGATGGGCGCGTACAGGGCGTCGCTTGCCGTTTCGATAAACCGCACGAAGCCGTGCAATTTATGGATTTCGTGCCCCACCTTTTTCATGCAGCTTACGGCGGCGAATACGTCGGCGTCGGCAAGCCGTTTGTTGATGGGCTTTTTATACTTTGCGAGCAGGCGAAAGTAGCGGAAAGCAATTTGCGCGTGGTCGGGCATGCCGCTTCGCATGAGAATATCCAAGTCATAGGAAAAATCTCTATCAAACACGGAAAGGCGCTCTTCCGCCCTTTTTGCAACGTCCTCGTTGGTCGTTACGCAAACGCTTTCTTGCCCTAAAACAAGCTGTGCTTGCGTGTGCGTAACGAGGGCGTTTTCGTCCTTGAACGCCGTGCAAAACGTCGTCAAAAATCCGTTTTTTGTCCCGTCAAAAAAATAAATCATAGCTATTTTTCCTATTTCAACGCGTACATGGTACCGTTATTTTTATTTTTTACCGCAATTTCGCATTGTGCATTCCAAATCCCGCATTTATAACTGTCCGTGCAGGGCGATTAAAGCGTTTTGCGGCGTGGAAAGCATACCGAATAGGTCGAGCTGTTCCGCGCTTTCTTGCGTTTCTGCGGCAGCGAGTAAGCCTCGGACGGCGCACTCGTTTTTCTCACCGAAAAATTTTCCGTTGCAGGTGATAAAATGCTTGGCGCGTTTGAGTGCGATACGCATTTTTTGTAAGCTCTCAAAAGAGAGAATAGTATATTTCCGTGCCTCTAAAATTTTGTAAGCGTTTTTCGCGCCGATGCCCGGCACGCGCAAAAGCATTTCGAGGGGCGCGCGGTTGATTTCGATGGGGAAAAGGTGCATATTTTTAAGCGCCCAAGCGCATTTTGGATCGTATTCCATCGCTAAATTTTCGCCCTCGTTTATAATTTCTTCCACGGAAAAACCGTAAAAACGCAACAGCCAATCCGCTTGATATAGACGGTGTTCTCGTAACTGCCCCGCACCAACCGTGGGCAAAAGCTTGTCCTGCACGACGGGCACGTAGGAAGAATAATACACTCGTTTTAGCCCGTTTTTGCGATAGAGCGCCTGCGAAAGCCGTAAAATTTGTCCGTCTGCCTCGGGTGACGCGCCGATGATCATTTGCGTAGTTTGCCCCGCGGGAAGGAAATGCCCTTTAATCAAACCCTTACGATTTGCTTCGCGAAATTGCTCCTTCTGCACTGCCCACGAGCGCAGTGGCCACAGCAAGATTTCCTTCCTCTTTAGCGGCGCAAGCAATTTTAGGCTTTGTTCGGTGGGAAGCTCTACGTTATAGCTCATACGGTCGGCGTATTTCGCCGCCTCGTGCATCAATCTTTCGTCCGCTTTGGGGATACCCTTTAAATGTATGTAGCCGTGGAAACGGTATTCCGTCCGCAATTTTTTGACGACGAGGAGGAGTCGTTCCATCGTGTAGTCGGGGTTTTTAAAGACGGCGGACGATAAAAACAGCCCCTCGATATAATTGCGTTTGTAAAAGTCGATGGTTAGCTCGCAAATCTCGTCGGGCGTCGCGGTTGTGCGCGGTACGTCTGCGCTCACGCGGTTGGGGCAGTACTTGCAATCGTAAACGCAATCGTTGCTAAGCACGATTTTCAAAAGGGATATGCACCGCCCGTCGGGCGTGAAGGAATGGCAACACCCCGCCGCATAACCGTTTCCCATGCCGCCTTGGTTCTTTCTTCCGCTTCCCGACGAGGAGCAAGACACGTCGTACTTCGCGCTTTCCGTTAAAATTTTCAATCTTTCTTCGCTAATCATACCTATATTATAACGCGCGCAAAGGCAAAAGTCAAACATTTGTTTGTGTATTTATATAAAAATATGAACAAATGTTCCCGTTTTTTTTCTTAAAAAAATTTTTTTCTTCAAACGTTTGACAAGCTTGGAAGAAGTTGCTATAATATAGGTGTTATGAGAAGGCATGTATGCTTGCCGCGCGCCGCGCGGAACAACGGCAGGAGTCGTTTTATAAATCAAAATACCGTTTTTATGAACGTAGCTCATCGCGTATGGCTTGCGATGGGTTTTCCTTCGTTAATTATTGGGTGTGGCGTAATGCTACACCTTTTTTTGTGCCAAACTATCTAATATTGCAAAAATTCTAATAAATTTTATATAAAGGAGAAAACACTATGTTAACTGCATTTCTAATGTTACTTGCAGGCGTTGGCGTATTCATTGCGGGTATGAATATGCTCAGTCAGGAGCTCGAAAAGAGCGCAGGGGGCGGTTTAAAAAAGTTGCTCGGTAAAATCACGGGCAATCGTTTTGCGGGCGTCGGCGTCGGTGCGGGCGTAACGGCAATCGTTCAAAGCTCGTCCGCAACGAGCGTTATGGTCATCGGTTTTGTAAACGCAGGAGTGCTCACTCTTGCACAAGCCACTTCCGTGATTATGGGTGCGAATATCGGTACGACGATTACGGGTATTATCGTATCCTTGAAATCCTTGCCGATTGGCGAATTTGCGGCGGCGCTTGCGTTCGTCGGCGTTATGATGCAATTTTTTAAAAAGGATATTGTAAAGCAAATCGGCGGTATTTTGTGCGGGTTTGGTTTGATTTTCGTTGGGCTCGATATTATGGGTACGGCGTTGGATAGACAAGAAATTAAGGATTTCTTCATTGAAATGTTCAAGCATATCAATTTTCCTTTGCTTCTTATCCTTGTCGGCGCGTTGTTTACGGGCGTTATTCAAAGCTCCTCTGCGGCTACGGGTATTTTTATTACGATGGTCGGCACGGGCGCGTTGGAATTGGACGCGGCGTTGTTCTTGGTGCTCGGCTCGAATATCGGTACCTGCGTGACGGCGGCGATTGCGTGTATCGGCGCGGGCACAAACGCAAAACGGACGGCGCTTATTCACCTTATGTTCAATATCATCGGTACGATTGTGTTTACGGCGGTCATTTGGCCCTTGCAAACGCAAGTGGTATGGTTGCTTCAAAAAATCCCCAACCCCGAAATGCAGTTGGCTTGGTTCCACGTTATCTTCAACGTAACTACCACCGCGATTTTGCTTCCGTTCATCAAACAGCTCGTTTGGGCGGCGGAAAAGCTCATTCCCGACAAGAAGAAGGGGGAAGAAGCGCATCGTTTGCGTTTCGTGGACGAACTCTTGCTTAAAACGCCGTCCGTTGCGTTGATGCAAGTAAAAAAAGAGGTGAATTATATGGCGGCGCTTGCGCGTGAAAACCTGGAACGGTCTTTTGCGGCGATGAAAGGCGACGGCGAAAAGATTTTTAAGGGCATTGCGGAAAAAGAGGGGGTTATCGACTTTACAAATAAGGCGTTGACAAAGTATCTTATCAAGCTTTCTCCGCTTGTCGATAGCCACGACGAAAAGGCAATCGGTGCGTATTTCCACGTCCCCAACGACTTGGAGCGCGTAGGCGACCACGCGGAAAACTTCGGCGAAATCGGTGTGCAAATGCAGGCGGCGGCGCTTGCGTTTAGCGACGGTGCAAAGGCAGAGCTTTTGGAAATGGAAAAGAAGGTGTTGCAGATGTTCGATATTGCGCTTAGCGCAATTACGAGCGGCGACGCGGCACATTTGAACGAATTGACGGCGCTCGAAAACGAAGTGGACGGATTAAAACGTGAGCTTTCGTCCAAGCACTACGCCCGTCTTGCGGAAGGGAAGTGTAAGATTGAGCTTAGTCCCTATTTCACCTCTACCGTTTCGGGGCTTGAAAGAGTTGCCGACCACCTTGTCAACGTCGGTTACAGTATTTTGAACCCTACCGGCTCGCAAAGCGAAGCGCAAAAAGAGGGGGCAAAGGCATAAACGACTACAACTGCATATATGTGCAAAACCCCGAGTGAGGCGCTCGGGGTTTTGTTTGTCATACATAAAAATGACGGAAAATCAAGCAAATTTGAGTTTTAGTTGAGGGTGATTTTCCTTTCTTAATATATCATATAGTATATAATCGAGAAAATAGGGGGGCATATGAGGAAGAAAAGAAAGTGGTGGTTTCGCTTGATTAAGAAGATTACCAC
>JAFTMQ010000159.1 GCA_017452305.1 Clostridia bacterium
ATCCAACACGCCGAGGAGCTGTTCCTTCAACATCGAAAATGCCACGGAATCGCTGGGGGTCGTCGTCTTTTCATCTTCGATGAAATCGCCAAGATGACTGTCCTCTTCCTCACCAATCGGGGTTTCCAAGGAAACGGGGTCTTGCGCGATTTTTTGAATTTCGCGGACGCGGTCTTCCGTTACGCCCATTTTTTCCGCAATTTCCGCGGGCGTAGGCTCTCTGCCCAAATCCTGCAAAAGCATACGTTGCACTCTCGTGAGCTTGTTGATGGTTTCTACCATATGCACGGGAATACGGATGGTGCGCGCTTGGTCGGCAATCGCACGGGTGATGGACTGACGAATCCACCACGTTGCATACGTCGAGAATTTAAAGCCTTTTTGATAATCGAACTTTTCCACCGCCTTCATAAGGCCGAGGTTTCCCTCTTGGATAAGGTCGAGGAAGAGCATACCTCTGCCCACGTAACGCTTTGCGATAGATACGACCAAACGCAAGTTTGCTTCGGAAAGTCTTTTACGCGCCGCCGCGTCGTTTTCTTGCATGCGCTTAGCAAGCTCGACTTCCTCTTCCGCGGAAAGCAAAGGCACTCTGCCGATGTCCTTCAAATACATCTTGACGGGATCATCCAAGCCGACGTCGGCGAGGGCTTGTTCAAAAAGCTCTCTGTCTCTCGCGTCCTCGTCAACGATTTGAATGCCCGCTTCGTTGATGGCTTTATACACGTCGTCCATCTGCGTGGCGTCGGTATCGAACTTTTCCATAATATCGCAAAGCGCGTTTGTGGAAATGCTACCTTTTTTGCCATAATTGGCGACGATTCCTGCGATGATTTCATTGAGTTGTTCTTCGGATATAGTCATTTTTTTCCTCCGTTTATACCAAACAGTTTTCTGTTTTGTTTCCTTTTATTTTTAATTCCGCTTCAAGCGGTTTCTTTCTTTGATGAGCTCGGAAAGCTGTTTCGCCAAGCCTTTGCGCGTTTCCTCGTCCGTCGCTTCGGCGTACGCTTTGTTGCATTTGGCGATTTCCGTTTCTATACGTTCCCCTTTTAGCGCGCGAACGCTGTCCGAGAAAAATCGTTCCGCAACCTCGCCCGAAAGCTTGTCCTCGTAGTTAAAATCGAGGATTTTGTTGAGCTCGGGACAATTCTCGTCCAACACCTCAAACAACTCGCTTGGACGTATTCGCTCCCCTGCATTTTCCCGCTCGCAAATATAATCGGCAACGACGATTTGCGTTTCGTCCGAGAAATCCACCTCACGCAAATTAAAGCCCTTGGCGTACGGCGCGGCGAACAGCTTTGCCGCCAAAATAAACCGCTTTGCCTTGACAGATTTGTCTGTTTCCGCGTCCGTTTCCACAATGCGTTGGGTGGGAATAGACGTGATTTGCGGCGGCTCGTCGCCACCCTTTTTTACGTTCCGTAAATCCCTTTCCAAGGCGTTGTAGGTAATGCCCGTTTTATCGCGAAGCTTTTTAAGCAGCTCCTCTCTTACGCTCTCGCTTTCCGCTTCCGCGACGATGGCAAGCGCCTCGCCCAAAAAACGGCGTTTTTCCGTTGTATCGGAAAGGTCGTATTTTTGCTCCGCGTAATGGATTTTGAAATCGATAAGGGGCATTGCATTATCCAAACATTTTTGATAAACTTCCTTGCCCTGCTTCACCACGTCGTCGGGGTCTGCGCCCTCGGGCAACGGTACGACGCGGACAGTCAAGCCCTCGTCCTTTAAAATCTCTAAACCGCGAATGGTGTTTTTCTGCCCCGCGAAATCGCCGTCGTAGCTAATGAGTACGTTGTCCGAATACCGCTTGACAAGCCGCGCTTGCTCTTTGGTGAGCGCCGTACCCATGGACGCGACTACGTTCTCGAAGCCCGCTTGATAAAGGGAAATCGTGTCCATATACCCTTCGACGAAAATGACGTTAGGAATGGCTTGCTGTCGCTTTAATTTTTTAAGCAGGTTGATGTTGTAGAGAATTTTACTCTTATTAAAGAGTATCGTTTCCTTGGTGTTCTTATATTTGGCGAAATCCTTTTTCTCTAAAATTCTGCCGCCGAACGCCACCACCTCGTCAAACGCGTTGATGATGGGGAAGATAAGTCTGCCACCCTGCGCGTCGATCAGTCGTCCGCTCTTGCTTTCCTGCAACACACCGCTATCGAGCAAGTCCTGCCGTGTAAAGCCTTTTCCCGCCAAGAAATCGGGCAAGCCGTAAAAATCCAACGACGCACCAAGCCCAAACTTTTTAATGGTCGTCGGGGATAAGCCGCGGCGGGCAATGTACTGCAAATGCGCCTCTGCCCTCTCGTCGCCGCTGTACAAGTTGGAAAGGTAAAACCGCGCCGATTCCAACATGATTTTCGCGAGCGCGTCGCGCTTTTTCTTTTGCTGTAACGAGCGTTCGCTATCGAAATTCCCCTCGGGCACTTCCATCTTCGCCCTCGCCGCCAAAATGCGGACGGCGCCGATGAAGTCCGTACTTTCAATCTCTTGCACAAACCGCAACACGTCTCCCGAAACGCCACAACCAAAGCAGTGGTAAAATTGATCGTTTTCGCTCACGGAAAAGGAAGGCGTCCGCTCGTGATGGAAGGGACAGCAAGCCCAATGGTTTCCGCCCTTTCTATCAAGCGCAACGTAGCTACGCACGACCTCGACAATGTCGTTTTTCTGTTTTAACGTCCGTAAAAATTCGGCGTCTATGCCTTTGCCTCCGCTCACGAAAGCACACCTCCTATCGAAAAGGTTGAGGGAATGAAAATACTCTCAAACACGGTGACGGCGTATCTGTCCGTCATACCCGAAAGATAGTCGCATACCACCTTTTCCTTTCCGTCTTTTTCTAAATGTATCAAATACTGCTTGGGCAGTTTTTCGACGTTCGCCATAAAATACTCGAACATTTGCGTGAGCATACGCGCCGCCCTATCTTGAATGACCTTATTCGACCACCCATATACCCGTTCAAACATGAAATCGCGCAAAGCGTTCGTCGCCGCCATCACCTCGTCCGACATCCGCACGAACGGTTGATTGTACGAGCTTTCGTAAATATCCGCAATCGCCGTGTGGATACGCGCCTTGGTCGTATTCCCCAACCTTTCCACCGCTTCCTTGGGCAGCTCCTCGTCCTTGATTAGCCCTGCACGAAGCGCGTCCTCGATATCGTGGTTGATATAGGCAATTCTATCGGCGAGCGAAACAGCCTCGCCCTCTAACGTGGCAGGCTTACCCGAGCTCTTGTGGTGCAAAATACCGTCGCGCACCTCGTAGGTGAGGTTGAGCCCTCGTCCGCCCTTTTCGATGACCTCGACCACGCGGACGGATTGCTCGTTGTGCATAAAGCCCGTGCTTGAAAGCTGTGCAAGCACCTTTTCGCCGACGTGCCCAAACGGAGTATGTCCCAAATCGTGTCCAAGCGCAATGGCTTCCGCCAAGTCCTCGTTTAAGGCAAGGGAACGGGCAATAGAGCGGGCAATTTGCGAAACGTCGAGCGTGTGCGTCAAGCGAGTGATATAATGATCGCCCTCGGGCGCAAAAAATACCTGCGTTTTATTCTTCAACCGTTTGAAAGAGTTTGCATAGATAATACGGTCACGATCACGGCCAAATTCCGTGCGGAAATCACAGCTCGTTTCTTCGCGTACCCTTCCCCTTGTATTTTCGGAAAGCGTTGCGTATTTAGAAAGGGTATTTCTTTCATTTTCGCACAATCTCTCTCGCACCGTCTTTACCGTTTTGTCCACCTTATCACTCCTTACTCGCGTAAATTTCTCGCTAAAATATATTATTTATATAATATATATTCGACAAAACTTTTCGATTTCCTCTTTTTTTTTGGAACTTTTTTAAAAAAATTTTTATTTTTTCTAAAATCGGGGATTTATAAAGTCCAAAAATAAGGCGCTTTATTTGCAATTTTTTACACAAAAAAATACATTCAACGCGTACATGGGTGGGGTGTTTTATATTTTTGGCAGTAAAAAACGCCGCGTTTCGCGACGTTTTTTACAAATATATTCCATTTAATATTTTTCTCTTATTCATCCTCGCCGTAAACGAGCGGAATGCCGTAAACCTCTTCATATTTCGCTTTGCAAAGCGCATAGGCCTTATCCTTCATTTCTTCCGCGCCGCGTTTTTCCCCAAGCTCCAAATTGGGATAGATAGGCGGCAAAATATGCAAGGTCATGCGTTGAATGGGATAGCCGTCGCCGTCCAAGCGTTCGTCGTTACGCATCGTGATAAAGGTAGGCAACACGGGCACGCCCGCCTTGTACGCCATTTTAAATCCGCCGACCTTGAAAGGACGGGGCTTACGATAATTCCACCACATACCTTGTTCGGGGTAAATCAAAATGCTTTCCCCGCTTTTTAGTAAGGTGTTGACCGCGGACATAAAATTCATCATCGTGCGGCGATTGCTCGAAAGAGGCAAGGTGTTACAATGACGGAATAAGTACCCGTACAGCCCGGGGAAATTCGTATAATTCCCTTCGCGGATCACCTTATAAAGGTACTTCTTGGGCAGTGCCTTACGAATGCAGTGGAACACCGCGTAATTATCGAACGGATGGAAGTGATTGCAGGTGACGATTGCGCCGTTTTGAAGGGCGGAAAGGTGCTCCTCGCCCGTTACCCCCTCAATCACCAAAATATCCTTTTTGATGAGGTTTAAAAAGTATCTATCGCCGATGAAATTGGCAATTTTTCTGCCTATTTTGCTCGACAGCTTTTTGCAAAGATAATCCACCTTGTCAGGCAAAAGCTCGGGCGAGGGCGGATCATTCTCCACATCCTCGTCGAAGCGTCCCGCTAACTCGTATTCCTTTATCCTTTGCAATACCTCGCGACGACCTTCCGATATCTTCATCTCGTCTATGGTAGGCTCATTTTGTATTTTAGTTGACTTTTCCATAACGTTTTCCATACACCTTAAAATATCCGTCGGCACGCTCGATTTCGCTTTGCGCCAAAGCTTTTAAGCTTGCCTCGCAATTTTTTGCCCCTGCAACGCCCTGCGCGTTGAAGCTTTTTTTCATCCCCAAAATCAAATCGTAAAACTCCGTCTTTTCCGCATATTCCCAAAAATATTCTTGATAGGGTATATCCGAAAAATTCCACGGCTTCCACGTCATAATGTAATGCACGATACGAAGCTCCTCACGAGGCAATCTATCGGGCGCAACGGGCGTTTTGTTCCACGCGCGCGGAAGACGCAAAATTCTGTCTTGACAAAGCACGTTGAGGTAGTCCTCGTCTTGGATAACCGTAAATTTATACTTTTTCAACAGGTCGGCGAACTGCTCGTAAAAACCCTCCTCGCGGAAGCCTTTGAGGTTCATCAAAATCACGCCCGCATTGAAGAAGTAATCGGTGTCGCAACCGTCCACTTCCGTCACGTAACGCTTATAAACGTCAAAGCTGTTTACCCCCTCGCAGGGCGCGCCGCCGATAAGGTTGTCCCCCAAATCGTAGTGATACAGCTCGCTTATATCCCCCAAAACGACGGTATCGCAATCCAAATAAATCGCCTTATCGTATTGCGGGAACATCTCGGCGATGAACACACGGAAATAGGTGGTTTGACTGTAATAATCGCGGATATGCAAATGCGAGGCGATGCGCTTTAACTTTTCCGTTACGTCCACGAATTGAATGCGGAAGCATTCCTTTTCGTTATAACGCAAAATCTTTTGCTTGTATTCCTCGTCCACGCCCGAATGTAAAACGTACATTTCGTAATCGTATTCGTGCGAGGAATTTTCCCAAATGGATTCGAGGGTGATAGAAAGGAAGGGCAAATATTTGTTGTCCGTCGCAAAGAAAATGGGCACAATCCCCTTTTTTACTTTGACTTCCCCCCGCTTGTTTTCTTCGGCTTTGGACGCGCCCCTATCCGCCTTGACGGGCGTGGTAAGCGGAACGTCCGATTCATTCCAACCAAGTCGATTAAATACTTCTTCATTCTTTGTTTGACGCATAAGCAATTTAACCTCCCTCTTTCTTTGTTACGCGATTTCCGTTTTGCGTCGGAACGCTACTATGTAGCGTTTTTCCGTTGCGCTTTTATCAAATGGCTTGCACAGTTTTGCCTTGTTTTACCATTTGTAAGCGTATCATAGCTTATTTTACCCAAAAACGCAACCCATCAACCGCCAAAAAGGCTCTACCTTGTAAAAATCCACTCTATCCCCCAATTTTACCATTCTACCGAGAAAAACGCTACTCTACCGCAAGAAAACATCTCTCTACTGTGAATAGAGCAGCACTCTACCGTGAGTAGAAATGCGGTTTTTGATGGTTTTTGCGGCATTTTCGGCAGATTTAAGCCAAAAAAGCAACCATATAAATTGGAACATAAAAAATACAATTCTGTTTACGTATTATACTATACAATACATAGTATTATTTGTCAAGCAAATTTTAGGTCAATTTTCTTTTTTGTATTAAAAAACGACGAAACTTTTACACCCCGCCGCGCGCACGCGTACATATACGCGCGGATATATTTATGGAAGAAATACAGTGCATTAAAAAATGCACCCTAAAAGTTTGTCTAACTCTTGGGGTGCATAGCAAATATATAGCCTGTTCTTTTAAATTTTATGGTTCCGACAAAAGGACGAGGGTGCTGCCGTCAAGCGGTGAAACTTTCTGCAATCCATGCCTACACGTTTTATGTGCTTAACCTTGCCGTAAACTTTGTAATAATTGTCCTCTCTTGCCGCTTCCTGCAACGCCAACGCGACGAGATTTTTTTCCGTTTGCGCATCCGCCGCTTTCTTTTCGTCCGTGTATGCGTTTAACGCGGCGCAAATGCGGTTGTAAAAGGCGGTTTTCTTGGCGTAATGCCAAAAATATTCTTGGAATAAAATATTATCGTAATGCCACGGTTTCAACGTCAAGTTGTAGTGAATTAATTTCGGCGCGTTTTCGTCCTCGCCGCCGATAGGCATTCTGTTCCATTCCATACCGATATACGTCACCTTGTCTTTGCAAATGACGTTGAGGTAGTCTTGGTCTTGCGCGACGGAAAATTTATATTGACCCAAGAGGGTGCAGAACTTTTGATAGAAATTTTGCGCACGGAATTGCGTTAAGTTCATCAAAATCACGACTGCATTGAAATAATTATCCGCGTCAATCCCCAAAACCTCTTTCGTATAGACGCGGAAAGCGGGAACTGCCGCCACCGCACCGTCGGGAATCGCGCCGATTAAATTGTCTTGCAAATCCACGTTGAACAGCTCGCTAACGTCGCCAAGCAACACCGTATCGCCGTCGATATAGAGCGCTTTTTCGTATTGCGGGAACATATTCGCGATGAAAATACGATAATAGGTCGCGCCCGTGTAATAATCGCGAAGTTGTAAAGACGCTTTGACTTCCTCGATTTGTGCGAATACGTTTAAGAAGGTTATGCGGAAATCCTCCTCTTCGTATTTTTTCAATTCCGCACAATCGGGCGTATCCATTTTTTCGTTCAACACGTAAATTTCATAATGATGATTTCTATCCGCATTTTCTTTTAAGGAGCAAATAGACACCGCCAAGTACGGCAAATAGTTTTCGTCCGCGGCATAAAAAATGGGTATAATTTTCTTTTCTGCTTGTTTCATATCACTTTGTCCTACCTTTTGGTTTTGGCGAACGTGCTTCTTTTCGCCATCGACAAGGTTATTTTATATCAATTTTCCCCAAAAGACAACCTACTTAACATGAAAAACGCTCTACTTGCATTTTTTCACGCTCTACAACGATAACAAAGCCATTCTACGCAAATTTTTGCCACTCTACGGGATAAAAAAATACTCTACCCACGGTAGAATTTAAAATCTACTGTGCGTAGAGTCGTTTTTTTTTAAGGGG
>JAFTMQ010000160.1 GCA_017452305.1 Clostridia bacterium
CGGCAAAATGTGCTATAATAGAGGGGAATAAATTTTGACGGGACGATATGCAGGCGATCAAGTTTGAAAAGGTATATTTCCGCTACGGCGGCGAGGACGACGCGTTCGCATTGAACGGCGTTGATTTTGCCGTAGAGGAAGGAGAATTCGTAGCGGTGCTTGGGCATAACGGGAGCGGTAAATCCACCCTTGCCCGCCTTTGTAACGCGCTCTTGACGCCCAAGGAAGGGAAAATTTCCGTATTCGGTATCGACACACAAGAACATAAGAAGGTGTTTGAGGTTCGCCGTCAAGTGGGGATTGTTTTCCAAAACCCCGACAACCAAACGGTGGCGTCTATCGTCGAGGACGATATTGCTTTCGGCCCCGAAAACGTGGGTATCAAGCGCGCGGAAATTGGGGAACGTATCGACTTTGCCCTCAAAGCCGTGGGTATGGAAGAATTCCGTCATGCCACCCCCACCCGTCTTTCGGGCGGTCAAAAACAGCGTATTGCGCTTGCGGGTGTGTTGGCGTTAAAGCCAAAGGTTATGATTTTGGACGAATCGACGGCAATGCTCGATCCGCGCGGCAGGAAAGAGGTGTTGGACGTTGTTTTGCGCCTCAATAAAGAGGAAAAAATCACCGTTTTGCTCATCACCCACTTCCCCGAAGAAGCAATGCTTGCCGACCGTGCCATCGTGATGCACAAAGGGAAAATTGTGTTAGAAGGTAAGCCTGCCGACGTCTTGGCGGAAGAGGAAAAGTTGAAGGAATATTCCCTCGTGTTGCCTAGGCCCTTGCGCGTATGCAGAGCGTTGACCAAAAACGGCTTATCCACGTCGGATACCATGTCCGAAAATGCGTTGGCGCAAGATATTTTAAACGGCTTAAATCAAAGCGAAAACGTGCGTGTTCCCATGCAAAGCAAGGGAGCAGGTACGCGTTTAATTGATGAAAACGAGGAAATTGGCGGTGTTCGTTGCGAAAATCTTTCCTACGTATATAACGCAAAATCCGCATTTGCTACGCACGCGTTAAACGGCGTGAGCTTGCAAATCCACAGCGGTGAGTTTTTTGGCGTAATCGGGCATACGGGCAGTGGTAAATCCACCTTTGTGCAGCACTTAAACGCACTGTTAAAAACGCCGACGGCGGAGCGCGGCTATCGCGCGAAAAAGCCGAAAAAAGGCAAGCCTGTACCGCCTAAAACCGTGCTTAACGTCAACGGCTTTGACTTGACGGATAAAAAGACGGATTTCCGCGCTCTGCGCGGCAAGGTGGGGATGGTTTTTCAATACCCCGAGTATCAGCTGTTTGACGAAACGGTGTACGGCGACGTAGCGTACGGCCTCAAAAATTTCAATAAAAACTTGTCGAAAGCAGAAATTGACCAAGCCGTGCGCGAAGCGATTGCAACGGTGGGGCTTTCCTACGATGAAGTGGCGCAGCGTTCCCCGTTCGAGCTGTCGGGCGGTCAAAAACGTCGGGTTGCGTTGGCGGGCGTTATTGTAACCAAGCCCGAAATTCTCGTCTTGGACGAACCTGCGGCGGGGCTCGACCCCTTAGGCAAGGAAGAAATTATGTCCCTTTTGCACAAAATCCACGGCGATTGGTGCAAGACGGTGATTATCGTTTCGCACGATATGGAAGAAATTGCGGAAAACTGCACCCGCGCCGCCATTTTTGCGGACGGGAAGGTGGTGTCCGTTGATACGCCCAAGGGCTTGTTTGAAAAAGTGGATGAAATGCAGGGGCTCGGCTTGGACGTGCCTTTTACGGCGCGCGTTTGTAAGACGCTCAAAGCGGCGGGCGTGGAAATTGATTGCGATTATACTGTGGACGATTTCGTGCAAAAAACGCTTGCATATATCAAAAACAAGGGGGCAGGTGCGCGTTTAACCTCTGCGAAGGAGGTGGCGGACAATGAGTGACGTAGCATTCGGTCAATACTATCCCGCGAAATCCTTTACCCATAAATTAGACCCTCGAACCAAGATTTTATTCTTGATTTTATATATCGTTACGATATTTTTAGCGCAGAATTTTTATGCGCTCGGCGCGTGTGCGTTCGTGTTTATTCTCGTGGCGTGCTTTTCGGGCGTACCCTTTACAAAACTGTTAAAATCGGTGAAGGGCGTGCTGTTTTTGCTCGTCTTTATGGCGATACTCAACCTATTTTTATACGAGGGGAAAACAATTTGGTGGGAATGGAAATTTATCAAAATCACCAAAGAGGCAACCTTTTATACAATCTTCCTTGCCGTGCGGCTTGTGTTGCTTGTGCTCGGTTCGTCCTTGCTTACCTTAACAACCACCCCCGTATCCTTAGCGGATGGCATTGAAAGCTTGCTGTTCCCTTTGAAGCTGGTGCGTTTCCCCGTCCATGAATTGGCGCTTATTATGTCGATTGCGTTGCGGTTTATCCCCATTTTAACGGACGAGACGGGGCGGATTATGAACGCGCAAAAAGCGCGCGGCGCGGACCTTGAAAAGGGGGGCGCATTTAGCCGTATCAAGGCGATTGTGCCTATCTTAATTCCCTTGCTTATTAGTGCGTTTCGGCGTGCAGACGAGCTTGGCGACGCGATGGACGCACGTTGCTATTCGGGCAGTAAAGTCCGTACAAAATACAAAAAACTTACCTTTGGTTGGCGGGATATTCTCGCTTGGCTTTTGGGGGCGGCGCTGCTCGCGGGGATTATTTTGCTCCGCATTTATACGCCCGCGGTAATATAAAAACCTAAACGGAGGGCGCGCCTATGCGTTACGCGCTAAAAATTGCATACGACGGCACGGCTTACGCAGGGTGGCAGCGGCAAAAAAATGCTCTTTCTATCCAAGAAGAATTGGAAAAGGCAATCCAAACGGCGCTTGCTATCGACTTGCGTGTGACGGCGAGCGGCAGAACGGACGCGGGTGTGCATGCGGCGGGGCAGGTGTGCCATTTCGATAGCGAAAGTATCACCGTTCCCCCCGAAAAATTGCCCGATTGCCTCAACCGATTTCTGCCTACGGATATCCGCGTTTTAGATGGTTGGGCTGCCGATGAGGGCTTTGATAGCAATCGCAGTGCAAAGCGAAAAACCTATTGCTACACCTTCTACGTATCCCCTCGCGAAATGCCTCTTTTGGAGCGGTATGCCGTTCGGTTAGAGGACGCCCCCTCGCAGGAAATATTGCAAAAAAAAGCAAGTCTTTTTGAGGGCGAACACGATTTCAAGGCGTTTTGCGCGTCGGGCTCGTCGGTGAAGACGACGGTGCGGACGGTGTACGAGGTGCGCGTGGAAGAGTGCGAAGCGTTCGGTTGCCGTATGATAAAAATTTTCGTGACGGGCAACGGCTTTTTGTATAATATGGTCCGCACGATGGTGGGTGAGCTTATCGACCTTGCTAAGGAAAAACGGACGGAGCAAAGTCTTTTCACCGCCTACGAAACGGGGGAGCGCGGCTTGCTTGGGAAAACGATGCCTGCCAAGGGCTTGACCTTAATGCAAGTTGTTTATAAGGAAAATCAATCGGAGAATTAACGATGGAATTATATCAATTATACAATTTTGTTGCGACGACCTTTCAAATATTTTTTGAATCAATGTCAAAGGTGTATCCAAACTTCAAGGGCGGCTTTCCAAGCTACGGCGCTTGGCTTTTTACAAGCTTGGGCATAGCGGCAGGCTTATGGTTAGCGCTTTTTCTCTTGCAAAGCTTTGGGTTGTATTTCATGGCGAAAAAGCAAAATATGCCGAAAAGATATTTGGCGTTTATCCCGTTTGCGAATACTTGGTATATGAGCAAATTGGCGGGCAAGTGTACCTTCTTCGGCAGAAGGATGAAAAACGCGGGCATTTACGCGTTGATTGCACAAATTTTGTGCGTGCTTGCATGTAGTCTTACCGTCGCTGTGGAAATTTATTTGAACGTGAACTGCTTGGAATATATCAAAGTGGAAACGACGACGGATGCCCTGGGTATCATGGACACAAAATATCATTGGATTGGCCCCAAAGGCTTTTCGTCCGTGTTGTTTATCTTGCATCGCGATTATTTCCCCTATATCACGCCGATATTTACGTTCGCCTACAACGTGTTTATGTTTATCGTGGCAAGTGCCTTGATAAGAAAGTATACGCCTAAATATCACTTCTTCATTTCCTTGCTTGCTTTTATCGAACCGCTTTCGCGCTACATCATCATCTTCGTATTGAAGAAAAAACAACCCGTCGATTACGACGATTGGATGCGCAGGCGCCGTGCCGATTTTATCTATCGTCAACAGCAAGCCAACCCCTATAACAACCCTTACGGCAATCCGCAAAACGGACAGAGCGCGCAGGGCGCTCCGCAAAGCGGACAAAGAGAACAAAGCGCACCTTCCGACCCCTTTGAAGAATTTTCGTCTAATTCCGCTAACGCAGGCGGACAAGATACGAATTCGGGTGCAAATACCCAAGCGGGGGATTCGGGCGGCTCGGATGAGTTTTTCAACTAAACAAAACTTAATCAACAGCATACAAAATAGGACGGAGGATAAGAAGAGATTATATTCTCCGTTCTTTTTTATATATTTTTTATATAATGTAGCCCTCAAACGGTTTACACGCGCAAAATACTGTGGTATAATAATTTAGAAATATAAATTCCAGTTATAATACGAAAGCTTATGCGTGGCGACGGCAAACGGCGCGCGCTGCGGATAGCAAAAACGGAGAAAAAGTATGTTGGAAAACAATATTGCGGCCATCGCAACTCCTGCGGGAAAGGGGGGCGTTGCCATCATTCGTATCAGCGGGAAAAGCCCGTTAAAAATTGCGGAGCAAATGTTCAAGCCCGTCGGAAAAACGGCGGTTTCGGCGTTCGAGCCCTACCGCATGTACCCCGGTCAAATCGACGGGGGTAATTTTACCGATTACGGACTTTGCGTGTATTTCAAAGCGCCCGCAAGCTATACGGGCGAGGATATTGTCGAATTTCAATGCCACGGCGGCGAAAATATCGCGCGCGGCATACTCCGTCAAGCCTTTCGTTTGGGCGCAAAGCCCGCGGGTAAAGGGGAATTTACCAAGCGCGCCTTTTTAAACGGCAAGCTTTCCTTGGCTTCCGCCGAGGGGGTTGCGGATATGATCAACGGCGAATCGGACGCCGAGGTCAAGGCAGGTTTCCTTTTGTATAGTGAGAAATTGACGAACAAGGTGCGCGATTTGCAAGCCGAGCTCAAAACCCTCTTGGCAGGCATTGACGTTTCCGTCGATTATCCCGAAGAGGATATTGAGGAACAGCATATTGCCGAGCTTGTCGTTGCGCTTAAAGATATTTTGAACAAAACGGAAAGCATTTCCTCGGGCTACGCGGTGGGCAAGAAGATTAAAAACGGCGTTACCGTCGCCATTTGCGGAAAGCCCAACACGGGCAAAAGCTCTCTATTGAACAAACTGCTCGGCTATGATAAGGCTATTGTTTCTAACGTAGCAGGCACAACGCGCGACGCGGTGGAAGGGGTTTTGGAAATCGACGGGCGGAAATTCAACCTCTACGACACGGCGGGGGTGCGCGAAAGTGGGGATATGATTGAAAATATCGGTATCGAACGCGCGGAAGCGATTATTCGCTCTGCGGACGTGGCGGTGTTTGTCGCCGATTACAGCGAGGGCTTGGACGACGAGGACGGCAAGGTGCTTGCTATGCTCAAAGACAAGCCGTTGATTAAGGTATTTAATAAAATTGATTTGACCAAGGACGAAACGCCTACGGACGCGGACGTAATGACTTCTGCCGTCACGGGCGCGGGCATTCAAAAGCTCAAACGCTTGCTTTACGAAAAGAGCTTTGGCGAGCGTGGCGAGGACGCGGCATTCTTGATAGAAGAAAGACATTTCGACGCGCTGCAACGCGCGCAAGAAAGCTTACAAAAGGCGATTGCGGCGTGCAATATGGGACAGCCGTTGGACTTGATCGGCATTGACGTCAAGGAAGCGTGGGACGCGCTCGGCGAAATCACGGGCGAAACGGCAACCGAGGCAATCATCGAGGAAATTTTCGCAAAATTCTGCGTAGGAAAATAAAAAAGGGAGGGGCAGGTACGAGTTTATGATCAATTTAGAACTATATAGAGTTTTCTATATGGTCGCAAAATGCGGCAGTTTAACGCGTGCGGCAGAAGAGCTGTATATTTCACAGCCCGCCGTTTCGCAAACGATAAAACAGCTGGAAAGTCAGTTGGGTGTTCCTCTCTTTACCCGTACCCATCGCGGTATGCAATTGACGGAGCAGGGCGGCAAGCTCATCTTCGGCGAGGTGGAGCGCGCGTTACAGCTTTTTAGCGAGGCGGAAAACCGTATCGAGCAAATGAAAGCGTCCGCGTCGGGCACGATCCGTATCGGTGCAAGCGACACTATTTTCGAGTATTTCCTCGCGGATAAAATCGTGGAATTTCACGAGCGTTTCCCGTCCGTGAAAATTGAACTTATGGCGGATTTCACCCCCGACACTATCGAGAAATTGAAAGCGGACAAATGCGACGTTGCGTTTGTCAATTTGCCGATTGAGGTCGATCCCGAATTGACGCTGGAAGGGAATTTTATGCGTCTTAACGATATTTTCGTGGTCGGCGAGAAGTATAAAGAGCTTGCGAGCCAGGAAATACCTTTGTCGCGGCTTAAAAAATATCCGCTCATCACTATGGATAAAAACACGGTGGCGCGCCGCTCCTTCGACGCGTTTTTAAGCAACGTCGGCGTTAAGCTGCGTCCGTCCATCGAGGTGGGCAGTTGGGATTTGATGAAACGCCTTGTTTGGCGCGGTATGGGTGTGGGCGTAATCCCACGCGAATATGCCGCCCGCCGTCTGCGCGATGGGGAATTGTTCGAGTTAAAAACCGACCCCGTGCTTCCTGCTCGCTCGGTGGGTATGCTGCTACCGAAGGATAGGCCCGTTTCCTACGCGCTCCACAGCTTTTTGGAGTATTTTAGGGAAAAGAAATAAGGGGAAACTCTGCAACAAACAATAAGTGAATGCAATTTAGAATAAGGTAAATATATGGGAAAACCGAACAAGCTTTTAAGGAATTTTTGTATCATAGCGCATATCGACCACGGAAAAAGCACCCTTGCGGACAGATTGATTGAACGTACGGGGCAGGTTTCCAAGCGGGATATGGAAGAACAGCTTTTAGATAGTATGGACATCGAGCGCGAGCGCGGCATCACCATCAAACTCACGCCCGTGCGTATGTACTATACGGCAAAGGATGGAAAGGAATACGAATTTAACCTCATCGACACCCCGGGCCACGTGGACTTCACCTATGAGGTTAGCCGTTCCTTGGCGGCGTGTGAGGGCGCGATTTTGGTTGTGGACGCTACGCAGGGCGTAGAGGCTCAAACGCTCGCCAACGTATATTTGGCGCTTGAAAACGATTTGGAAATTTTGCCCGTCATCAACAAAATCGACTTACCGAGCGCGCGTGTTGACGAGGTAAAAAAGGAAATTGAGGACGTCATCGGCTTGTCCGCGGACGGTATTCCTTGCGTTTCCGCGAAAGAGGGCACGAATATCGAGGACTTGCTCGAAGCCATCACGCAGTATTTCCCGTCCCCCGACGGCGAAACGGACGCCCCCCTCAAAGCGCTCATTTTCGACAGCTATTACGATAACTACAAAGGAGTTATCCTCTTCGTGCGTATCATGGACGGCGAGGTGAAGGTCGGCGATAAAATTAAACCGTTCTTGTCCAGCGCGACCTATGACGTAACCGAAGTCGGCGCGTTTGCGCCCGGTCTATTCCCCAAAGAGGTGTTAAAGGCGGGTGAGGTTGGGTATATTGCGGCGTCGATCAAGTCTATTCAAGACGTAGCCGTCGGCGACACCGTTACCCTCGCCAACAACCCTGCAAAAGAGCCGTTGCCTGGGTATAAAAAGGTGCAACCCGTGGTTTTTTGTGGTATTTATCCCTTGGACGGCAGTAAATTTAACGATTTGAAAGAGGCGATTTTAAAATTGCAGCTCAACGATGCCGCGCTCATCTTCGAGCCCGACAATTCCGTGGCTTTGGGCTTTGGCTTCCGTTGCGGCTTCCTTGGACTTTTGCACATGGAAATCATTCAAGAGCGTATCGAGCGCGAGTTCAATTTGGACATCATCACCACCGCGCCGAGCGTTAGCTATCTCGTGCATAAAACGAACGGGGAAGAGCTGTACGTGGACAATCCCTCGCACATGCCCGATCCGTCGGACATCGAATATATGGAAGAGCCGATTGTCAAAGCCGAGGTGTACACCCCCCCCGATTATATGGGGCCCGTCATGGATTTGTGTAAAGAAAAACGCGGCGTATTCAAGAATATGACCTACATGGACGAACGGCGTGTGAAGCTGGAATACACCTTACCCTTGAACGAAATCGTGTATGATTTCTTCGACAGCTTAAAATCGCGGACGAAAGGGTACGCGAGCTTCGACTACGAGCTTGCAGGCTATCAACGCTCCAAGCTTGTGCGGTTGGATATTTTGCTCAACGGCGAAATTTGCGACGCGCTTTCGATTATCGTTTTCGAGGGCAGGGCGTACGAGCGCGGCAGAACCCTTTGCGAAAACTTGAAAGAGGCAATTCCTCGGCAGTTGTTTGAAATTCCCGTGCAGGCGGCGGTGGGCGGAAAAATCATCGCGCGCGAAACGGTAAAGGCGGTGCGTAAAGACGTACTTGCTAAGTGCTACGGCGGCGACATCACCCGTAAGCGCAAGCTTTTGGAAAAGCAGAAAGAGGGTAAAAAGCGTATGCGTAAGGTGGGCAGTGTGGACGTGCCGAGCGAAGTGTTTATGGAGATACTCAAAACCAACAAAGATTAAAACGACGTATATGCGTCGCATTTCCACGTTGCAGTGCGGTAACCCTCGGTTACATACGCATTAGTATGCGCCCTCGGGCTGTCCTCCCGCGCCTTGAACTGCTCGCATCTCCGCCGTTTTAACAGTTTGGACAGGCAATTATAAAATCAATCATCAAACACAATGCAGCAATCTTTTTTCGAAAAAGTTTATAAAGTATTAAAACAAATCCCCGATGGTAAAGTGGTTACGTACGGACAAATTGCCTATGCAATCGGTGCGCCCCGTTGCGCGCGGCAAGTAGGGTATGCGTTGCACGTCAATCCACAGCCATACGTCATCCCTTGTCACCGCGTTGTCAACCGTTTTGGTCGGCTTGCGCCTGCGTTCGCGTTCGGCGGTGAAGAGGTGCAAGCGGAACTGCTCCGCAAAGAGGGCGTGGTGGTGGACGAAAATTATACCGTCGATTTAAACAAGTATCTTTATCAAGGCAAATTACAGCTCGGCGAATAATGCCGAAAGGAAAAATATCATGGCAGGAATTTATATTCACGTTCCCTTTTGTAGGCATAAATGCTCCTATTGCGATTTCACTTCTTTCCCCGACAAAATCGAGTATGCCGAGGCGTATATGGCATGCCTTTACAAGGAATTGAAAATGCGTGGCGAGGAGCTCAAAAATCACGAATTTGACACCGTCTATTTTGGCGGCGGCACTCCCTCGTATATTCCCCCCAAGCTCATTTTGGGCGCGATGAACCAAATCCGCAACTGCTTCAAGCTCACGAAAGACGCGGAAATTACGTTGGAGCTCAATCCCGGCACGATAGGGGAAGCCAAAGTAGAAACCTACTTAAAGGCGGGTATCAACCGCTTTTCTATCGGCTTGCAAACGGCGATTGACGAACAGCTTGCCGACCTTGGCAGAATTCACAACGCGCGCGATTACGTGTATGCAACCAAGCTCTTAAAGGGGCAAAATTTTAGCACGGACGTTATGCTCGGTCTTAAAAATCAAACGAAAGAGGACGTGGCGAAAACCATCGAGCTTGCCATCGCTTGCGGCTCAAAGCACATATCCATGTACGCGTTGACCGTCGAAGACGGCACGCCTATCTTCACCGATTATTTAAACGGCGAACTGCCCGATGCGGACGAGGTCGCGGAAATGTACGAGTTTGGCAGAAAACTTTTAGAAGACAACGGCTTTAAGCGTTACGAGATTTCCAACTTCGCCAAAGAGGGGTATGAAAGTCGCCACAACCTCAATTATTGGAAGCGCGGCGAATACATCGGCGTGGGCGTTTCCGCAAGCTCGTTTATGTGCGGTCAACGCTTCACCAACACCCTTGA
This sequence comes from Clostridia bacterium, assembly GCA_017452305.1. Taxonomy (GTDB): domain Bacteria; phylum Bacillota; class Clostridia; order Christensenellales; family Borkfalkiaceae; genus Scatosoma. The sequence continues at coordinate 10,153 of JAFTMQ010000160.1, forward strand.
TTTGGACGAATATATGAAGTGCGTCATTTCCGGCTTCTTCCCCGCCGTCACAAGCGAAAAGGTGGAAGAGGACGATGCAAAATTCGAATTTGTTATGCTCGCGCTTCGTACGGCAAAGGGGCTTTCTATGCAAGCGTATAAGGACGCGTTTGGCACTTCGCTTGCCGAGGATTTCCCGACGGCGCTTAAAAAGGCGGCGGAATATTTAGACTTGGACGGCGACGTTTTGCGTATCAAGGACGAATATTTGTACGTACAAAATTCCATCTTAATGCACTTTTTAGAAGAGGAAAGATAGTATGCGTATTTTTATCATTCGCCACGGCGATCCCGACTACGAGCGCGACACGCTCACCGAAAAGGGGCATAGAGAGGCGGCTTTGCTTGCCGAGAGATTAGGCAAGGAAAAAATCGATTATATTTATTGCTCGCCGCTTGGCAGGGCAAAGGACACCTGTGCGCGCGTGGCTAAGGCGCTTGGCAAGGAAAACGAGGTTGTCGTTAAGGATTGGCTGCAAGAATTTGGTGCGCCGCACACCTTGCCCACGGGCGAGTTTAAGCACATTTTTTGGGATTTATTGCCCGAGTTTTGGACGAAAATCGATAAAATGTATATAAAAGACGAGTGGTTAAACCAAGATTTTTACCTTTCGTCAGAAATGGCAAGCCGTTATCAGCATGTAACGGACAGCTTTGACGAGGTACTTAAAAAACACGGCTATACGCGCGTGGGTAGATTGTATGAAACGGCGCAGGGCAACCACGATACCCTTGCGTTCTTCTGCCACGGTGGCTTGGAAATCGTCCTTTTATCCCATCTTTGCAATATTTCCCCCATACCCCTTGCGCACCACTTCGGCGCGCTCACCTCGTCGGTAACAACCCTTTACACCGAGGAACGTAGAAAGGGGAAGGCGGTATTCCGTTGCGCGGGCTTTGGGGATACGGGGCACTTATATGCGGGCGGTGAAGAGCCCTCGTTTGCGGCTCGTTTTTGCGAAGTTTACGAGGACGATACACGGCACTATTAACAAAAAGGCATAGGCAGGTACGAGATGAACGAAAAAAAGCATATACAAGTGGCGGCGGCTCTGCTCTTTGATAAGGGCAAGATTTTCGCCACCAAGCGCGGCGCTTCGCCCTATCCTTACGTGGCGCATAAATACGAATTCCCTGGCGGCAAAATTGAACAAGGGGAAAGCGGTGAGGCGGCGGTAAAACGCGAATTAAAGGAAGAGCTTGACATGGACGTCAAGGTGGGCGGCTTGTATGCAAAGCACACCTTTGAATATCCCGATTTTATCATCACCCTTTCGCTGTACGAGTGCGAAATGCTGTCAAATTTTACGCTCAAAGAGCACGAAAGCTACGCGTGGATTTCACCTAAGGACTTGGACGAACAGGAATGGGCGCCCGCCGACGCGGATATACTCGGCGCATTAAAAAGAGTATTTGGAGAATAATTATGACAAAACCCACTTACGACAACAACGTTATTTTGATTGGTATGCCCGGCTGTGGCAAGACGACAATCGGCGTGGAAATATCCGAAATGCTCGGTTATGGCTACATCGACAGCGACAGCGTCATCGTTGCGCGCGAGGGTAAGCATTTAAGCGAAATCATCGCGGAAAAGGGGACGGAAGGCTTCCTTGACATCGAGGCGAAAATCAATTCCGAGCTCTGCGCCAACCGTTGCGTAATTGCGACGGGCGGTAGCGTTATCTATCGCGATTTTGCTATGCAAAAACTCAAAACGATGGGCAAAATCGTCTATCTCAAACATAAATTCGAGGTCATTCAAAGACGGCTTGGCGATTTGAAAAAGCGTGGCGTTGCGCTCAAAGAGGGCTTTACTTTGAAGGACTTGTATGAAGAACGCACCCCCTTGTACGAAAAATACGCGGATATCGTCGTGGAAATGCCCGACGGCACGAAAGCGGAAGCGGTCAACGCCGTAATCGAGGCATTGAAGGCATGACGGCGCGAGAGGCAAAAATTGCTATATACGGCGCGGGCGCGATGGGTACGATTTTGGGCGCGCTGCTCACTAAGGGAGGCTTGCAAAACGTGGACCTCATCACCCGCAACAAGGCGCACGTCGAGGGTATGAAAGCGCAGGGCGCAACCATCGTTTGCGAGGCGCACGGCGGCAAGGAAATCGTCGTCAAAGTCAACGCGATTTTGCCCGACGAAATGCAGGGCAAGTACGACGTGATTTTCTTGATGACCAAACAGCGCTACAACGCCGAAATTTTGACGGACTTGCTCGATTTTATGCACGAGGACACGGTCGTTTGCACCACGCAAAACGGACTGCCCGAGGTAAGCGTAGCTGAAATTATCGGCACGGAACGTACCTACGGCGCGGCGACCTCTTACGGCGCGACGTTTATCGGCGGCGGAAAGGTGGCGCTCACGTCTAAAATCGAGGCGATGAGCATGGAAGTCGGCGGCTATCAAAACGATAACGCGTTTACCCCCTTGCTTACGGAAATTTTGTCCTACGTCGGCAAGGCGACGGACAACGAAAATTTTGTAAAAGGCACGGACAACTTAATCGGCGCAAGGTGGGCAAAGCTCGCCATCAACGCGGCGTTTTCGGGGCTTTCCGTCGTTACGGGCATGACATTTGGCGAGGTGGCGAAAAAGCACAAAACGCGCAAGCTTGCGCTGTGTATTTTGCGTGAATGTATAGACGTAGCCAAAGCAAGCGGCGTGCAGCTTGCAAAAATGCAGGGGCACGATTTGGAAAAAATGCTCGGTGGAAAAACGGGGGTTAAACGTTTCATCGCGTACATGGTACTGCCATTTGCTATGAAAAAGCATAAAAAACTCGTCTCGGGTATGCTCAAAGACGTACAAAACGGTAGAAAGTGTGAAATTGATTTTGTTTGCGGCGCGGTGGTTAAGGCGGGTAAAGCCGTCGGTGTGGAAACGCCGTTTAACGCCGAAGTCGTGCAGCTCGTTCACGCTATAGAAAACGGACTTTGCGAAATTACCTATAAAAACACCGACTTATTTTGGCGAGTCTTGGATTATGCAGGCGAAACCCTTTGACAAGCCGTGAAAAATAGGATATAATGTAAAACGAAAAAAATCAACAAAAGTACATAAATTATGGATTGGAACAAATTGGCGGACGTCC
>JAFTMQ010000161.1 GCA_017452305.1 Clostridia bacterium
CGGCGAAACGAGATGGGATTTCGCTACGCCTATCACAGAAAACGTTACGTTGACGGCGAAATTCGATGGTCTTAAAAAGCTCGTGCTTTCCGATTTGTATGCGGACGGCAAGGGGCAAGCGGCGTTTGAGACGGGCGAAATTAAGATTGAGCAATCGGGCGGTGCTTATAAGGGATACGTTGGCAGCAACGCTTACTTCGACCTTTCCTTGGAATTGTCCTATACTCAAGTAGTAGACTTGGCCACGTTTGTCGTTAGGTTGACGAACGTAGCGTTTGAAAACCTTGCTAGCCCCTTCTATTTGAGCTGGCACGTATATTATCAAAGACCGGCAAATACGCTCTATATCGAATATCACAAATATAATAAAGACACGGGCGCGCGCGAAACGTTTGCTACGGCGGTGAGTGACGTAGCGATAAATGCGGACATTATTTATCAAGCAAACTTTACCTATCGTATGATTGACGAAACGACGGGCTTGGTAGAGATGTACAGCAATATCGCAGGTTGGGAAAATAGCGTAACGCATACGCTTGGCGCGGAGTACGCTGCGAATGCAGAGAACTATAATTGCCTTGCATTCACGATGGAAGGTGACTCTGCCACAATGGATATTACGTTTGCCGATCCCGGTTTGACGGGCGCGGCACGTCACGAGGTAACTCTCGTTAGCGGTTCTTCGACGGTCTTGACGGATATGCGCAATCAAATTCAATTGCCGTCCTTGGAAAACGAGGTGGCGGAAGACGGATTGGCGAAAGTATTTGTCGGTTGGACGACGGATATAAATACGCCTTCCGACTTGTATCCTGCGGGATATAAGTTGACGATTACGAAGGAGATGGAATTGCATGCCGTATGGATTGGCTTTGAAATGCAAGAGGGCGCAGCCGTCCGTCTTGCGACGAATGCAGGTATTCGCTTCTCGGTAGATATCGACCAAGAAGATTATATGTGGCTCTACGACGAAATCGGTGTTATTTACGGCATGGGCGTATTGGTAGTGCCCACTGATTATCTTGCACACGTTTCCGCGTTTGACCACAGCAGCTTCGACGCAGGGTATTACGTGGACGTAGATTGCGGCGAAAAATGGCGCGTGAATGACGAAGCGGAAGCAACGTGGACGTATTCTGCGGCGCTTGTCAATATTTCCGAAAAGCAATTTGCCCGTGCAATGTCCGCAAGGGGGTATTTGAAGATTGGTTATACGACGGGCGAGGGGTACGTATATACGCCTTACGTGGAAGAACTCAATTCGAGAAGTATTTACGAGGTTGCGACGAAGGCATACAACGACGAGGCGCAATATCAATCCAATAAAACGATTTTGAACTATATCAACAAGGTTGCGGACATTACGCTGGACAGCGAAATGGGATTAGTAAAATCGGAAAGTGCCGTAGGCGCTTACACGTTGGAGAGCAGTTTAGAAGATAAGACGTTTACCGTTACGTTTGACCGCGAAATTTCGACGGCAATGATCAACGGCACGCGTATTATCGACAGCGCGGCGAAAAACGTACAAATCGGCAACTTTATTTTTAGCATTAAGGACGTGGTGATAAACGGCAATACGCTTACCTTTACGGTAGACGCGGGCTTGGCGCTTAACGATAAATACAGCGACGGCAATACCTATTTCCACAGCTCCGACGCGGATTTGGACTTCTTCTTAAACGACTATTTTACCCGTCATGCAACCGGCATTTATGAAAACGGCGAAGATCAGTCGGTAAACTCCGTTGTTGCTGGTAAGAGTTCCGAAGAATTCTTCTGGTGGGAATGGTTCTCTACGGCATATTATACGATGGACACGGACGGCAACTTCGACCGTATTGAAGGGTTGAGAGAAAAGCTTTCCAACGTGCCCGTGGACGATTACGGTTACGTATGGCAAAACACGGACGGCGTACGCGATGCGATGTCTACGCTCGCTTCTGCCGAACACAGAATGGGCTGGCCTTTCCCGACGGCAAACGAAATGGTTGTCACCGAAGCTATTAAAACAAGCCTTTTTGGCAACGCAACGACCTATATCACGAAGGGTTATTCCACGAGTTGGGATTTCAACGGCGGTGACAGAACGGCTTGGAGCAGCAACGTAAACGCGGCTTTGGACGGCGCGGGCTTGTTCAAGGGCACGGCAAGTGGGGCGGATAAGGTTACGTTTAGCTCGCCTACCTTACCGCAAACGCATACGATTAAAAAATATGGCGTAACTTCTGTTACCGTTTACGATGAGCCTGCGATTTATACCTATTATGCGCCTTTGCTTGAATTAGACGTGCGTATGTCCAACGCGGATAACGTAAAGGATATCGTCGTTTACTTCCAAACGAACGAGGGCGGTTCGACGGAATATTCTATGTCGGTCAACGACTATGCGTTTATCAAATATGATTATAGCGGTAAGTACGAGCATATGCTCTACTTGCCTATGTACGCGCATGAAGGTTGGGGGGATTCGGAAACGAGATACGTGACGAATCTTCGTATTGAAATTATCCCGAAAGACGGTAAGACTCTTTCGGGGGACTTTGCGTTGAGCTACGTGCGTCCTTCGCTCGATACCAGACACACGAACAATAACTCTATCTTTATTTCTTCGCTTCGTCAAGATTACGATTATACGGGCGACCTTGCCTTCCTTGAACAAAATATTACGAGAGCAAGAAAGGCAATGAACTTCTTAATGCAGTTCTATGATGAAGAAAAAGGGCTTATCAACGGTTCTTATCTTGTCGGGCACGATGCGGATAAGACGGGAAGTGATATGCCTCAGCGTATCGCGCACAGCCTTGGCAACGGGTATTGGGATATTTCCTTCATGCCCGAATATGATTTCCATTCCAACAACTATTTCTACAAAGCGGTTGCGGATATGGCGTACTTGGAAAGCATTTTGGCGGAAAGCGGAAGCACGTATGCAAGCAACGAAACCAAAGCCGCAGCCAACGTACAAACGGCAGGCAGAATGAGCAATACGACGCTTGGCAAAGGCTTTGCGGAAAGCGATTATTCCGCTTTGGATTTGACGGCGACGGCAACGAATACGTTAAACGCACTTCGCTTGGCGACGAACAACACGAGCAAAACGGGCTTCTGGGATGAGACGAAGGGTAGATTTATTGCAGGCTACGGAGACGCAAATGCAGACGGTACTTCCGAATGGGTAGATTACGGCTATCTCGCATGGAACTTGGAAGCAATTTATTACGGAATTGCAACCGAGGAACAAGCAGAGCTTATCATGCAATGGGTGACGGGTGAAAGAACGGTAGCAGGGGACACCTCTACGGGCGAAGATATTTACTTCTTCGAGCTTTCGCCTCGCGCTACGACCTATCAAGGATCGTCCGCAAGCGATAGCTCGGTATATCCGGGCGTATGGCA
>JAFTMQ010000162.1 GCA_017452305.1 Clostridia bacterium
TCCGTGCGCCTTGCTCATTTACGCATAGTAAACTCCCTGCGGCGTACTCGCAACGCCTTGAACTGCTCGTATCTACGTCGTTTTTCGTTTCTTGACGGGCGAGTGGAAAGCCGTGGCGCATTTCCGCGTTGTTGCTCCGTGCGCCTTGCTCATTTACGCATAGTAAACTCCCTGCGGCGTACTCGCAACGCCTTGAACTGCTCGCACCTCCGCCGTTTTTTCGTTTCTTGACGGGCGGAACATTAAAGTGAATTGCAAGCAAAGCTTGCATGAATTAAAATCTGCGATTTCATGAATTGCTTTACTGCGTAAAACGTGAATTGCAAAGCAACGCTTTGCATTGTGGCAATAAATATAAGCAATAAGAGAGAACAAATCGGAAAAGACCGAAACGTTCTCTCTTATTTGTTATTATGAAAGTGATATTCTTTGCTATTGCAAAGAGTGATATTTTTCCTGCGAAAAGTTAGATTGCTCGCTACGCTCGCGGTTATATTCTATTCGCACCAAAACTTGCGCAGCAAATATCACTCGGCATGAACCGAATATAACTTGCGTAGCAAATATCACTCGGCGTGAACCGAATATAACTGCGCAGCAATAGAACTCGCCATAGGCGAATAGAGTTGCGCGATACTCTGTTGGTATCACGCTATAAGGGCGCGTTTTTCACATAATTCTACACAAAAAGCAGGCAAAAATCACGGACGCCAAATAGGAAAGGACGGCGATACACACCGCCGCGTTCAGCTTTTTCCGCTTCAATCCTGCAAAATACACCGCGCCGACGTAAAAAATCGTCTCGGACGAGCCATACACCACGCATGCGCACCTTGCAATATAGCTATCCACCCCGTACAGTTCCAAAATATCGGACAGCACGGCAATTCCGCCGCTTCCCGAAAGTGGCTTAATCAAGATTAAAGGCGCAATCTCTTTGGGCACGCCCAAAAAATCAAAGGCGGGCGCAAGCCATTTTGCCATCGCGCCGCCCAAGCCGCTCACCTCTAACAGCTTGGAAAGCATAGTCACCGCCGCTATGTAAGGAAAGACGGAAACAATCAACGGAATCACCCCTTTCACACCGTCCGCAAACGAATCATACACCCGCACTTTCCTACACAGCGCAAACGCGAACGAGCCGAAAAAGATAAAGGGGATAATAAGCGCCAAAATTTTCGTCATCGCGTACCTGCCCCCGCCGTTTTCCGTTTTTTACCCCATACACGTCTCGGTTTTTCCTTGAAAACAGCCGTCTTTTTCGGCTTGATAAACGCGAGCACCAACAAAACGCCAAGCGCCGTGGAAAACACGGAAGTAATAAACGTGGGCAGAATAATATCCGTCGGCGCGCCGCTCCCCATCGCCACACGCACGGCAACGAGCGAGGTAGGCAAAAGCTGTAAAGAGGTCGCGTTTAACACAAAGAACATCGCGGACGAAAATTCCGCGTTTTCCGTCCGATCCAAAAGCTGTGCCGTCCGCACGCCGTAAGGGGTTGCCGCCCCCGAAATGCCCAAAACGTTGACGGACAAATTCATACACGCCGCCGACAAAGCCTCTTCGTCGTCCGTCCGTAAAATCCGCCGCGCAAGCGGTTTCAAAAGCCGAGAAACACCCCGCGAAACGCCGCTGTTTTCCCACACGCGCATAAGCCCCATCCACACGGAATAGGTAGCGATGAGCGAAACGGAAAGGGCAGCCGCCCTCGACGCGCCGTCCAGCATTGCCGACAAAAAATTCTCGGGCGCGGCGCAGAGCAGTAAAAAGGTGCACACCAAAAAAATCACGGTAAAAATCGTATTCATAGCCCTAATATATGCGCAAAAAAGGGGAAAAATGAGCGCTTTTCCCTATCCACCCGCTTAAAACAGTTTACTTTTCAAGTAAAAAGCGGTATAATAAACGAAAATGGACGACTATGCGCCTTACGGGGCGCGCAGCGTTTTGAATACTAATTCAAAAAAAACCGCGCAACGGCGCGTAAGGAGCAAACGCTATTATGGCAAAGAAACCTTATTACATCACCACCGCAATTGCTTATACCTCGGGCAAACCGCACATCGGCAACACCTACGAGGCGATTTTGGCAGACGCTATCGCACGCTTCAAGCGTAAGCAGGGCTACGACGTGTTCTTTATGACGGGCACGGACGAGCACGGCCAAAAAATCCAAGAAAAGGCGCAAGCGGCAGGCGTAACCCCCCAAGCCTTCGTGGACAAGGTTGCAGGCGACATCAAAGAAATTTGGGATAACGTCGGCACGTCCTACGATAAATTTATCCGTACCACCGACGCCGACCACGTTGCGCAGGTGGCAAAAATCTTCAAAAAATTCTACGAACAAGGGGATATCTACAAGGACTATTACGAGGGTATGTATTGCACCCCTTGCGAATCCTTTTGGACGGAAAGCCAGCTCAAAGACGGCAAATGTCCCGATTGCGGCAGAGATTGCAAGCCCGCCAAGGAAGAGGCGTATTTCTTCAAAATGAGCAAATATGCCGACAGACTTATCGAGCATATCAACACCCACCCCGAATTTATCCAACCCGTTTCCCGCAAGAACGAAATGATGAACAACTTCCTCTTGAAGGGCTTGCAGGATTTGTGCGTATCGAGAACCTCGTTCTCGTGGGGTATTCCCGTCGATTTCGACAACCGTCACGTCGTTTACGTATGGCTTGACGCGCTCAGCAACTATATCACGGGCTTGGGCTTTGACGCGGACGGCAACCACGGCGAAAATTACAAAAAATATTGGCCCGCGGACTTGCACCTCATCGGCAAGGACATTCTTCGCTTCCACACCATCTATTGGCCCATCTTCTTGATGGCGCTCGGCGAGCCTTTACCCAAGCAAATCTTCGGCCATCCTTGGCTGTTGCAGGGGGACGGCAAAATGAGTAAATCCAAGGGCAACGTTATCTACGCGGACGACCTTGCAAAGCTTTTCGGCGTGGACGCGGTGCGCTATTTCGTGCTTCACGAATTGCCCTTTGACAACGACGGCCAAATCACGTGGGAGCTCGTTACCGAACGTTTCAACACCGAGCTTGCCAACGTCCTTGGCAATTTGGTGAGCAGAACGATTGCGATGATCGACAAATACTTCGGCGGCACGGTTGTAAAATCCTTGCCTGCCAACGAGGAAGAGCCCGACGCAGAATTTAAAGCGACGGTAACGGGCGTTGTGGCAAGGGTGGCGTCGAAAGCGGACGAGCTTCGTATCGCAGACGCTATTTCCGAGGTATTCACCCTCTTCCGCAGAGCCAACAAATACATCGACGAAACGATGCCTTGGGCGCTTGCCAAAGACGAAAGCAAAAAAGCCCGCCTCAACGACGTGCTTTACAACCTTGCAGAGGCTATTCAAATCGGCGCAAGCCTGCTCGATAGCTTTATGCCCGAAACCTCGGCGAAAATCTTGTCCGCCTACGGCGCGGAAAGCAGAAGCCTTGAAGATTGCGCAAAATTCGCTCTTCGCGACAGCGTAACCGTAACGGCAATTCCGCCTATGTTCGCCCGTATCGACTTCAAGAATATCGCGCCCGAAATCGAGAAAATCAGAGCGGCGCAGGCGGCGGCATACGCGGCGGAAACGGCGGCAACCGCACCTGCCAAAACGGAAGAAAAACCTGCCGAAGCCCCCACGGAAGAAGCGGAAAAAACGCCGGAAATCACCTTTGACGAGTTTGTAAAGGTCGAGCTTCGCGTCGGTGAAATTATCGCTTGCGAGCCTGTACCCAAGTCCAACAAGCTCTTGAAAGAGACGGTAAAATTCGGCAACGAAACGCGCACTATCGTATCGGGTATTGCCAAGCATTACAGCCCCGAAGAAATGGTAGGCAAAAAGGTGGTGTTCGTCACCAACCTCGCGCCGAGAAAGATTTGCGGCATCGAATCGCAAGGTATGATTATGGCGGCGGAAGACGAAAACGGAAACTTCTCGCTCGTCGTTCCCGAAAAGGATGTGGCAAGCGGCACTCGCTTAGGCTAAAAAACGGAGAAACCGCTACGCAATACAGCGTCGCGCTGCGGTAACCTTCGGTTACGTACTACTTGTACGCGCCCTCAGGCTGTCCTCGCGCTCCTTGTCTTGCTTGCGTCTTGCACCGTTTTTCCGTTCTTTGACGGGCAGAAAAAACTGCTTACGTCTTGCACCGTTTTTCCGTCCATTGACGGGTAGAAAAAACTGCTTGCGTCTTGCACCGTTTTCCGTCCATTGACGGGCAGAAAAAACTGCTTACGTCTTGCACCATTTTTCCGTTCTTTAACGAGCGGCGTAAAACCCCAGCCATAATTCAGCATTCCGCACTCAGCATTTGCGAAAAGCATTCCGCATTTCACATTTATTAACGGAGTTACTATGTATATCGACGTACACTGTCATTTAACGGGTGACGAATACGAAGCGCTCGGCGGTGTGGACGAGGTAATCGCCCAAGCCAAAGCCGACGGCGTGGCGTGTATGATTTGCTCGGGGTTCGACCTCGATTCCTCGTATATCGCCAAAGCGCTCAGTGAAAAGCACCCCGAAATATATTTTTGCGCGGGCTTTCACCCCAGCGAGCTTGATAAATATCAAGAGGGGGATTTGGATAAGCTCAAAGCCCTTTGTCAGCACGAGAAATGCGTGGCGGTGGGGGAAATCGGGCTCGATTATCACTTCGACGACAATCCGCCCAAAGAAACCCAACGCGAGTTTTTCATCAAGCAGTTGGAAATCGCTTCCGATCTTCGCTTGCCCGTGGTCATTCACAGCCGCGACGCCGCGCAAGAAACCTTGGAGCTGTTACAGCAAAACGCTCACCTTTTGCAAAGCAAGGGCTTGATGCATTGTTATTCCTATTCGGCGGAAATGCTGGACGAATTTGCAAAGCTCGGGCTCAGCTTTTCCTTCGGCGGCCCGTCCACCTTCAAGAACGCAAGAAAGGTGTGGGAGTGTGTTCAACGCGTACCTGCCCCCTTGCTTTTATCGGAAACGGACTGTCCCTATCTCACCCCCGTCCCTTTTAGAGGGGAATTTCCCAACCAACCCAAACACGTAGCGCCCATCGTCAAAAATATGGCGGCGCTTCGCAACGAAAACGAGGAGACTTTGAAAAAGCAAATTTTCGACAACGCGAAAAAGCTCTTTTTCAAATTAAACGAATATTATGGACGAAATTAAGAACAAAACCGAACAACTTAACGCGCAGCAGGGCAATTCGGGCGGCGGCAGAAAGCGCCGTCGTCACAGAGGCGGCAAGGGCAATAAGGGCAACAACCAAAACGGCGAAAACCGTGCCCAACAGCCGCAGTCCGCGCAGGCTCCGCAAAATCCCCAAAACAACCAAAACGGCAACAAGCCGAAAGGGGATAAGCAAAAAAATAGGCAAGAAAAAAACGCGCAGCCTCAGCAAAATAATCAAAAGCAATCCCAAAAACAACAGCCCAAACAGCCGCAGCCCCAAAAGCAAAACAACGCTCAAAACGGCAATAAGCAAAAGGGCAATAAGCCCGAAAAGCAGGAAAAGCAGGATAAGCGCGAGGAAAACCGCAAGGATACCTACGTCTATACCTTGGACGGCAATTTGTATATCAACCTCACCAACAAATGCTCCAACGCCTGCGATTTTTGCGTAAGAAACGAGCGTTCCAGCTACTATGGCAACTATTTGTGGTTGAAAAACGGCGATCCGACGGTGGAAAAAGTCATTGCCGCGGCAAACGGATTCGGGGATTTGAGCCGCTTTAACGAGGTTGTATTCTGCGGCTTTGGCGAGCCGACCTATAAGGTTGCGGAAATGGTCGCGCTTTGCGATTTCTTCCACGAAAAGGGCTTAAAAACCCGTCTTAACACCAACGGTCAAGGCAACCTTATCAACAAGCGCGACATCGTACCCGATTTGAAAGACAAAATCGACTTTGTCAACATCTCGCTCAACGCGTCGTGCTACGAAAAATATCAACCCATCTGCCGCTCGCAGTTTAAAGAAGCGGGCTTTGAGGGCATGATTGAATTTGCCAAGCTTTGCCGTCGCAACGGCGTAAATTGCCGCTTCTCGATTGTCGATTGTATCGGCGAAGAGGAAGTTGCGGCATGCAAGTGCCTTGCCGATAGCGTGAAGATACCGCTGTACGTTAGAAAATACATCACAGATAGTTAAAAACAGAGAAACCGCTACGCAATACAGCGTCGCCGCTCCGCGCCCCTTGCGCATTTACGCATAGTAAACTCCCTGCGGGGTGCTAACGGCTCCTTGTCTTGCTTGCGTCTTGTTCCGTTTTTCGTTCTTTGACGGGCGGCGTAAAATCACTTCCGCAATTTGTTGTGGCTATAAATAAAAATCCCAGCCACAACGCAAGGCAAAGCCTTGCAATTCATGCCGACATAGTCGGCGATTCATGGCGCAAGCCAATTCACGAAAAAGCAGAGCTTTTTCAATTCACTTTTCCAAAGGAAAAAACTATGCACAATAAACCCCAACCTTTATCCCCAATCCGCAAAAAATTTCTTTGCATATTTTTGCCTATTTGGTGTACGGCAACACTGATTCCGCTTGTCGTCATTTGTGTTTTAATGGCGATGCACGGCGAGGAAAAGTACGAACCGCACATCTTAATTTGGACTGCGTTTACGTTGGGTACGGGCTTGACTTGCTTAGGTATATTTTTGTCGTGGCTCAACCGTAAGGAGTGTTTAGAGCGTGAATTAAAACGCTTTGCCTATCTTTTTAAAGAGCCCAAGCCATTGACGGAAACCGAGGTGAAAATCCAAGACGAAACCACGGGCATGACCTATACGCTTACCCAAGAGGGGATTACTGCGGAATGGGAGCAAGATGAAAAAACAGAGGGGCAGGTATTTGATGAAGTGCAGGAAAACCGCCTTTTTCTGCCTTGGAATAAAGCAGAACTTCTTTTCGCTTCGCAAAAAGGCTTCTACTGCGCACATATCGCTTTGGCAATTATGCCAAGCGCAAATGCCGACGTCGCAGAGGATTACGTACATATCATTCCTATGCAAGAAAAATTATTCCAAGCGATTTGCGCGTTTGGTTTAAAGGAAAAATTAGATGGACAATGGCAATACCTTTTCTACAATCCGCAAGACGCTTTTAAGCAGATTTTAAAAAGGGGACGCATTTTAAAAATGCGCAACAAAAAAACGGGCAAAATTTTTGTGGATAAGCACGGAAATTTCCTCGGCGACCAAGAATAAAAATCCCAGCCACAATTCCGCATTCCGCAACGCAAAGCGTTGCAATTCACTTTTCCAAAGGAAAACCCTATGCAAGACCTTCGCAGTATTCTCGAAAAACACGGCTTTCATTTCAAAAAGCAATTCGGGCAAAATTTCATATCGGACACCAACCTTTTGCGTTCCATCGTCGAAGCGTCGGGCATTGACAAAAACACGACGGTTGTGGAAATCGGTTGCGGTGCAGGGACGCTTACAAGGGCGCTTGCCGAGGCGGCGAAAAAGGTGTACGCGTTCGACATCGACAGAGATTTACAGCCCGTCCTCGCCGAAACCTTGGCAGGGCTTGACAACGTCGAGGTGATTTTCCGTGATTTTAGCAAACTCAACTTAAAAGAGTTTGAAGAGGAAATCGGCGAATACACCGTCGTGGCGAACTTGCCTTACTATATCACCACCCCCCTTGTCACCAAATTGTTGGAAGAAAGCGACAAGGTGCAAGGCTTGTCGGTTATGGTGCAAGAGGAAGTCGCGGACAGATTTTGCGCCAAAGAGAACACTGCCGAATACGGCTCTATCACGGCGGCAATTGCCTTAAAGGGTGTGGCGAAAGTGGTAAAGCGCGTTCCAAGAACGCTTTTTTATCCCCGTCCCAACGTCGATTCCGCCGTCGTAAAAATTGAATTTGATAGGGGCAGGGTTGCGGTGAAAGACGAAAGAGCCTATCGCCAAACGGTAAAATGCGCCTTTTTGAATAGACGGAAAACCTTGGAAAACAACCTCGTCAATTTCTTCAAGTTGACAAGAGAACAAGCCAAGTCTGCAATAGCCCAAGCGGGCGTGGACGAAAAGGCGAGAGGGGAAACCTTATCGCCGTACACCTTTGCCAAGCTTGCCGACGTCCTTTTGGATATGGGCGTTATGAAATTGTAAATCTGTGGCGGACTTGGCGACAGCCAACGCTTTCTAAAAGCATAAAGTCGGCAATTGGATAGTATTTTCCAAAAAAATCTATCCAAAAAGTTGGCGTAAGTCTTTACTAATTGAAAAAAATGTGATATAATATACACAGAAAAAGCAAAAAACGGAGGTAAACAACTATGGCACATATCATTACGGATGCTTGCGTAGCTTGCGGCGCATGTGAAGCAACCTGCCCTGTAGGCGCAATTTCTTTGGGTGACAACGGCATTTACGTTATCAGCGACGAATGCGTAGACTGCGGCGCTTGTGCAGCAGAATGCCCTGTAGAAGCTATCAAAGGCGAATAATTTTATCGAAAACGAAAAACGAGGAGAGTGCTTTACGGCACTCTCTTTGTTTTTATAAAATTTTTTCTACTTTTTTTAAATTTTAGTGAGAAAAATGCCCTTCTCAACCGTTATATATATGTAAGGCAATTTTTTTTCGTTTTTTAGTGGAAAAATTCCTTTGAAACGCAGTAAATATATATGAAAGGTAAACTTCCCCATATATATTGACAAAATCGGACTTGTATGCTATATTGCATATGAAAAATAAAATTTGAGTTTAAGGAGGAACGATTATGAAAAAACTCAAACACGTTTCCATTTTTATCTTGGTAGGCATATTGCTGTTCAGCCTATTCGTCCCCGCCTGCGGTAAGGATAACCAAAACGGAAGCAAA
>JAFTMQ010000163.1 GCA_017452305.1 Clostridia bacterium
GAAGAAAAAAAATAAGTAGCTGGCAAAAACCAACTGCTTATTTTTGGAGCTACTGGCCGGACTTGCGCCTTTGGCGGCGCGCCCCGCTCGGCAATTTTCAATTGCCGACTTTGCATAGAAGCATATCGTAATCCAACTCTTGTACAGCAAAGCGTTTTGCTCCCGCAAAACGGCTCCACCCTCAAGTCCGTCCATAAAACGGAAGAAAAAAAATAAGCAGTTGGCAAAAACCAACTGCTTATTTTTGGAGCTACTGGCCGGACTTGAACCGGCGACCTGCTGATTACGAATCAGCTGCTCTACCGACTGAGCCACAGTAGCAAGTGCTCGTTCATTGAACAGCTTAATCATTATACTTAATTAAAAAGAAAAAAGCAAGCGTTTTAACGGCATTTTTTAAAAAATTTATACGTCATAGAATATATTTTTTTCTTTTTCGTGAAAATTATAGGCAATTGTATAAATCTTTTCCGCAAAATTGTCCTTTTCCAAACAGCTTTTCGCGGTTTCCGTCAATGCGTTTTCGTCATTTGCACGCAAAAGAAGAGGGAGCTCCGCATTGGATAGTTCGCTCAAAACGTCCTTACGGTCTTTTCTAACCGCCAACACACGCAAATACAGCTTGGATCTCAAGCAAGTACGAATAAAATTTTCTTCAATCCTCAAAAGATTTTGCAATGCAATTCTGCGGATACGCGACGAGGTGTAGCGCGCGGAAGTAAGTTGTTCCGCCAACGTACCGTTTTGAATTGCCGCTTTTTTAAAGGCGTTTTCCAAGCCCTCGGTGCAATCGCAAACCTTGGCGATTTGCTCGGCGGTATTTGCAATTAAGGCATATTTTTCCAAGCTTTCAAGCGTGTTATTATTTGCAGTAGTAAGGTCTTTTAATACGTATTCGGGGATATAATTATCTACGCTAACATTCTCGCTAACCGCTTTGCGGATTGCTGATGCGGACGCATAATCTTCGTTTAACGTATCGGAATTATAGCCGTTCCCAAGTCGAGGAATAGGCAAAATGGAAATATTTGCATTCCATTTTAAAATGGCGCGCGTATATTCAATGCCCAAAATATTGTTGGGCGAATTTAACAAATTGCGAGGGAGTAGATTTTTCCAAGCTTCCGCACGCGCTTTTGCAAAGCTTAACCCCTCGTCCGTAAGCTTTTTAATTTGCAAAGAAACCTCTTTGGGTTCGTTGTTTAGTAAAGTTGCGGCGTGCAAAAAAGCGGCGCTGTCCGCATTTTCCGCTCCAAAGCAAAGGTAGTCAACCGACGGAATGGAGGAAAGCATTTGCACTGCGCCCGTTGCGAATATTTCCGCATTCGACGTGGCATAAACGGTGGGTAATTCGATGACGATATCTGCGCCTGCAAGTACGGCGTGTTTCGCGCGTGCATACTTGCCTAGAATAGCGCCTTCGCCACGTTGTACAAAATTTCCGCTCATTAAACACAAAACGCAATCCGCACCCGAAAGCCTTTTTGCTTCGCGGATGTGATATAAATGCCCGTTATGGAAGGGGTTATATTCGCAAATAATTGCACAAATTTTCATTTTTATTTTCCTATTCTCTTTACTTTGCAGAATTTGTGTGGTATAATTTACTTATAAGTAAATTTCTTTTACATGCACTATTATACACGAAAAGAAAAAATAAATAAAGCGTTTCAAGGAGTAATATTATGAGAAATATTCTTGATGAAATTAAACAGAAGGCAAAATCCCTTCAAAAAACCATCGTTCTTTGCGAAGGCGAGGATAAACGCGTTGTACAAGCTGCGGCTGACGCAACGAAAGAGGGGGTAGCAAAAATCGTTTTGCTCGGCGATGAAGCACAAATTAAGGCGGAAAATCCCAACGTAGATTTGACGGGCGTTACCATTGTCAATCCGCTCACTTCCGACAAACTCGACGCATACAACGCAAAGCTTTGCGAACTCCGCGCGTCCAAGGGTATGACGCCCGACCAAGCGGCAAAATTGCTTGCGGACGGCACGTATTTCGGTGCGATGATGTTGCA
The DNA here is from genome assembly GCA_017452305.1 of Clostridia bacterium. Classification (GTDB taxonomy): domain Bacteria; phylum Bacillota; class Clostridia; order Christensenellales; family Borkfalkiaceae; genus Scatosoma. Next base: position 2,024 of record JAFTMQ010000163.1, read on the forward strand.
AATGGGGGACGTTGACGGTTTGGTTTCCGGCGCGTGCCATTCCACGGCAAACACCCTTCGTCCCGGTCTTCAAATTATTAAGACGGCAAAGGGCGTTTCGTCCGTTTCGAGCTTTAACTTGATGATTTGCCCGCCCCAAGGCAATCAATATTGCCCCGACGGGTTGGTAATTTTCGCGGACTGCGGTCTCAACCCCACTTATACGAGCGAAGGTTTGGCGGATTGTGCAATCGCAACGGCAAATTCCGCAAAAGCTATCGCGGGTATCGAGCCCAAAGTGGCAATGCTTTCCTTCTCGACGATGGGCAGCGCAAAGCACGACAACGTAACGATGGTTGCGGAAGCGGTAAAAATCGCAAAAGAAAAAGCGCCCGATTTAAAACTCGACGGCGAGCTTCAATTTGACGCGGCAATCGTGCCTTCCGTAGCGCAATTAAAAGCGCCTAATTCCGATGTTGCAGGTCACGCAAACGTATTTATATTCCCCGACTTGCAGGCAGGGAATATCGGCTATAAAATTGCAGAGCGTCTCGGTGGCTTTATGGCGGTAGGTCCGATCTGCCAAGGCTTTGCAAAGCCTATCAACGACCTTTCGAGAGGCTGCAAGGCGGAAGATATCGTGGCGGCAGTGGCAATTACGGCATTGCAAACGCAACTTTAAGAGGGTGAAAGCATGAAAGTTTTGGTTATCAATTCGGGTAGTTCGTCCTTGAAATATCAACTTATTGATATGGAAACGGAGGGCGTAATCGCAAAAGGCACGTGTGAGCGCATCGGTATTGAAGGCTCTAAACTTACGCATAAGGCAAAAGGGGTGGAAACGGTATTTACGCAACCCATGCCCGACCACACGGTTGCCGTTTCGCTCGTATTAAATGCCTTGACGGATAAGGAAATCGGCGTTATTTCTTCCATGTCCGATATCGACGCGGTAGGACATCGTGCCGTTGCGTCGGGCGAGGTGTTTAAGCAACCCGTTCTCGTTAGCGAAGATAGCATTGCAAAATTCGAGGCGTTAAGCGACCTCGCGCCTTTACATAACCCCGCGGCACTCGTTGGCGTAAAGGCTTGCTTGGCGGCTATGCCCAACACGCCTATGGCGCTTGTTTTCGATACGAGTTTCCATTTCACGATGCCCGATTATGCGTATATGTACGCAATCGATTATGAAACGTACGAAAAATATTCCGTTCGCCGTTACGGTTTCCACGGCACGAGCCATAAATTCGTTTCGCAAGAAGCGGCAAAATATATGGGCAAGGATATCAAGGATTTAAAAATCGTTACTTGCCACCTTGGCAACGGCTCGTCTATCACGGCTGTGAAGGGTGGAAAGAGTATCGACACGTCCATGGGCTTTACGCCGCTTGCAGGCGTACCTATGGGTACGCGTAGCGGTGATATTGATCCCGCTGTCGTTGAATATATCGCAAAGAAAGAGAATTTGTCCGTTTCCGAGGCAATGACCTACCTCAACAAGAAGTGCGGCGTAGCGGGTATTTCCGGCGTTTCTAGCGACTTCCGCGATCTTACTGCGGCGACGGACAAGGGGAATAAACGCGCAAAGCTCGCGCTTGATATGTTCTCGTATGCATGCAAAAAATACGTTGGCGCGTATGCGGCGGCGATGAACGGCGTGGATTGCATCGTATTTACGGCGGGCGTAGGCGAAAATACGCCTTGCGTGCGTGAAGCAATCTGTGAGGATATGCAGTACATCGGTTTGGAAATCGATAAGGAAAAGAACTTGGAAAAGAACAACGGCGCTATTCGTGATATCACGGGCAAGAATTCTAAGGTAAAGGTTCTTATCATTCCTACCAACGAAGAATTGGTAATTGCAAGAGAAACGGTAGAATTATTATAATTTTTTTGCAAAAACCCAATGAAAAAAAGTTGACAAACTCTTTTTAATATACTATACTTGTAAACGTCGGTTTTATGATGCATATTGATATAAGAAAAATCAACGCACAAAAAAAGTACACGGGCAGTATGGAATTTGAATATTCCGCACCCGAAACTTTCATTCAAATCCCGTCGGTGAATTTTACCGGCCCCGTCAAAGTTTCCTTTGAGTACGAGCTTTTCGAGGATGATTCCATCGAAATACGCGGAACGGTAAGCTACGGATTGCAAGGACCTTGCTCTCGTTGCTTAAAGCCTGTTACGGCAAACGTCGTAGGGGAGTTAGACGCGTACTTCGAGCCGAGAAAGGACTACGAAGACTACGGATACACAAACGGCACGGTAGATTTGAAGCAAGCCGTAGAGGACGCGATTATGGCAAGTATGCCGTACGTCGTCTTATGCGAAGAGGAGTGCGAGGGCATATCTTATAACGGTGAAGCCGATTCCTAAAATACGATAGAATAAAATACGAGGTGTTAAAATGGCAGTACCCAAGAATAAACAATCCAAGAGCAGAACGAATAAGAGATTCGCAAACTACAAGGCAACGGCAGCAACGCTTGTTGAATGCCCTCATTGCCACGAATATGCAGAAGCACACAGAGTTTGCAAGAACTGCGGCTACTACAACGGCGTAGAAGTTGTTGCTCCCAAAGCAGAAAAGAACGACTAATCAATTTCGTCTATGAATCTCATCAGACGGGTGGCTTTTAGCGCCCGTCTTTTTGCGTTACAATGAAACATATAAAAATTAACTACGGTTAATATTGTAATTTGCTTGACTTTTTCAGCGGGTTTATGGTACTCTATATGTAGGAGTTCATGTATGAAAGATAAATTTTTGGTTACTGGAATGAGCTGTGCGGCCTGCTCGTCGGGGATTGAACGGACGATAGGGCGATTAGAAGGCGTAACCAAAGCGGAAGTTTCGCTAATGGGCGAAAATATGCTTGTAGAATACGACGAAAAGCTTATTTCTCGTGAAAAAATTATACAAACGGTCATCGAGCTTGGCTATGGTGCAAAGTTGTATGACGAACGCGCTTTGACGGCAACCAAACCGCAACCCGACAAGTTGAAGAAGCGTTTTTTGCTGTCGGTAATCTTCTTATTGCCCTTGCTTTATTTTTCGATGGGGGCGATGATAAGCTTTTTACCGCAGCCAAACAAAATTGTTTCCGCGTCCATACAAATGGGTCTTGCGCTTATCGTTATCGTCATTAACTTCAAGTTTTTTACAAGCGGAACGAAAGCACTTTTTAAGCGTGTGCCTAATATGGATACCCTTGTTTCCTTGGGGGCGGGCGCGGCGTATATTTACAGTGTCGTTTATACCATTTTGATTTATTGCGGAAAAGCAAGTGAACACACCCATCTTTTCTACGAATCGGCGGCAATGGTGCTTGGGTTGGTGACGCTCGGCAAGTGGTTGGAAGAAAAATCTAAACGCAAAACGGGCGATGAGATTGAAAAGCTTATCAAGCTTATGCCAAACACCGTTACGGTGGAGCGCAACGGCGAGCAGGTAAAAATCCCGTTTTCCGATATCGTTGTCGGCGATGTTCTCGTTGTAAAACAAGGGGAATACGTGCCCGTAGACGGAAAAATCGTCGAGGGGCACGCGTTTGTCGATAGGGCGGCAATCACGGGTGAAAGTATGCCCATCGAGGTGGGCGTGAACGACAGCGTGACGGGCGCGGATATCGTAAAGAGCGGTTTTATCAAGCTTTGCGCGGAAAAGGTCGGCGCGGATACAACCCTTTCGCAAATCGTAAAAATGGTAAAAGAGGCGGGCGCAAGCAAAGCGCCGTTGCAAAAGATTGCGGACAAAATTTCCGCATTCTTCGTGCCGTCGGTGACAATAATCGCCGTGCTTGTGTTTATCATTTGGTTCGCCGTCACGGGCGAGCTTTCTACGGCGGCAAATTATGGTATTTGCGTTTTGGTTATTTCCTGTCCTTGCTCGCTTGGCTTAGCCACTCCCGTGGCGGTTATGGCGGCGACGGGCAGAGGTATGGCGCTCGGCATACTTTTTAAGGACGCAGAAGCCCTGCAAAAGGCGAAGGACGTCAATTGTGTTTTGCTCGATAAAACGGCAACCTTGACGGTGGGTAAGCCTAAGGTAACCGACGTGGAAATATTTAGCGAAAACGAGAGCATGGCATATGCGCTTGCGTTCGCGATTGAAAGCCATTTTAACCATCCGATTGCGGAATGCGTACGTAGTTATGCGGAAAGTAAGTTGACGGGCGAAACCCTTGAAATTACTGACTATTCCTACGAAATGGGCAAGGGCGCAAAGGGGAAATATCAAGGTATAACGTATAATTTAGGCAACCGCCGTTTGCTTGGTAAAATCGAAGAAAAAGCGGCGTATGCTTTAGAGAAAAAATATTCCGAAGTCGGCAAAACGGCAGTATTCCTTGCCGACGAAAAGCAACTGCTTGCCGTGTTTGCGGTGGCGGATACGTTAAAGGAAGAAAGCAAGAGTGCAGTCGCGGATTTGCGTGCACGCGGTATCCGTGTAGCGATGCTTACGGGCGATAACGAAAACGTTGCCAAAGCGATTGCGAAAGAGGTAGGTATTGACGAATATTTCGCCGAAGCCTTGCCCGAAAACAAGACGCAAGCCGTGCAGAGAATACACGAGGTCGGCGGCTTTGTCGCTATGGTTGGCGACGGTATCAACGACAGCCCCGCATTAAAAGAGGCGGATATCGGCGTGGCGATGGGCAACGGTACGGACGTAGCGATGGATGCGGCGGATATTATTCTTTCCCGCGGCGATTTGCGCTTGGTCGGTAAAATGATGGATTTAAGCCGCAAAACGGTGCGAAATATCAAGCAAAACTTGTTTTGGGCATTCTTCTATAATTGCGTAGCAATACCCGTAGCGGCGGGTGCGTTCGCATTTGCGAATATTACCCTTGCGCCGTGGATGGGTGCATTGAGCATGTGTTTAAGCTCCTTGTTTGTGGTGACGAACGCGCTTCGTCTCACGCGTTTTGGCAAAGAGAAAAAAGTAAAGGAAAAAGAGGAGGATAGTATGAAAAAGACGTTGAAAATTGACGGTATGATGTGTCAACGCTGTGTTGCGCACGTAAATAAGGCGCTTTCAGGCGTGCAAGGCGTGGTTTCCGTGGACGTAAATCTTAAAAAGAAGATCGCCGTCGTAGAAACGGATGACAACGTAACGGACGAGGCGTTGATTTCCGCAGTAACCGAGGCAGGCTACGAAGTTAAGAAAATCTCTTGATAAATCGGACAAAAACACCGATTTTATGACAAAATACAACAGAATAGAATAGTAGGTTTGTGTTATCATATTCCCAACGAAACATATTAGGAGGGAAAAATATGTCACAAATGTTATTATTGGACAAACGCACACAAGGGCTTATCGAGGATTACGTACCGCAAGGGGAAATTCTCGAAGGGGTTGTGTGCTTTTTTTCCGTCTTTGCGGATTATACGCGCGTTCGCATTCTTTCCGCTCTTGCCATTAGCGAGTTGTGCGTTACGGACTTATCGAGAATACTCAATATCAATCAAACGACGGTGTCGCACCAGCTTCGCTTTTTAAAGAGTGCGGGCATCGTGCGTTGCTATCGGCAGGGTAAAATAGTCTTTTATAGTTTGACGAACGACACCGTAAACGACGTTATCTTAAAAGGAATTGAATTTTTAGGCTGTTAAAACGATTATTTTTCCTTTATTCCCTTGCAAAATCTTTGATTTTGGTATATAATAAAGAATATGGGCGCATTGAAAGAAAAATTAAATTTATTGCCTGATTCGCCGGGCGTGTATATTATGCTGGATAAAGACGGCATCGTGATATACGTCGGCAAAGCGCGCGTACTCAAAAATCGCGTACGGCAATATTTCCATTCCTCCGCAAAATCGGAAAAAGTCGCCGCTATGGTAGAACATATCGACGATTTTTACTATATCATCACGCAGACGGAAATCGACGCGCTCGCATTAGAAAATAACTTAATCAAAAAGTACAAGCCTAAATATAATATTCTACTCAAAGACGATAAAACGTACCCGTATATCAAGGTGCATACAAGAGAGGTTTTTCCCCGCGTTTCTATTACGCGCAAAATCAAAAAGGACGGAAAGTATTTCGGTCCGTTCATGGGCGGCGTGCGCTGTGGGGATTTGTTAGATATTATCGCCTCGGTTTATAATTTGCGCACTTGCACAACCGCGATTGGCGAAAAGCCCAAAAAACCGTGTTTAGAGCATCATTTGGGGCGTTGTCCTGCACCTTGTGCACATTTATGCACAAAGGAAGAATATGCGGCGCGCGTCAAGCAAGTGCTTGCCTTTTTGGACGGAAATTACGAGGACGCGGAAGAGGTTTTGCAAGCAAAAATGCTCAAATTCGCCGAAAACGAGGAGTTTGAGCTTGCCATGGAATACCGTGAAAAGCTTGCGATGCTCTCTAAACTAAAAGTCAAGCGTATCACTTCGCTCAACCGCGCGTTAAATGCGGATATAATTGCGTTAAAAACCAACTTTATCTATTCGGCTGTCAACGTACTCGTTACGCGCAGCGGCATTATGCAAGGCGGCAGCAATTACGCGTTAGAGGATTGTTCTTTCTCGGAAGCGGACGCTTTGACGGCGTTTATCATTCAGTATTATAACCACCACGATATCCCCGACGAAATCATCGTGCAAGGCTTTTGCGAAAAAGAGCTGCTTGAACGTTATTTCATGGAAACGTTTGGCAAAAAAACGGAAATTATTTTGGCGAAGCAAGGGGTAAAAAAACAGCTTTTGGATATGGCGGAGCAAAATGCCGCCGAATATCTTTCCAAGTCTATCGATAAAATCAAGCACAAAAACGATATGACGAAAAACGCTTGCGAGCGCTTGCAAATGTTGCTCGGCTTGCAAAAATATCCCAAGCGTATGGAATGCTATGATATTTCCAACATAAGCGGCGTGGATAAGGTTGGCTCTATGGTTGTCTTTATCGACGGTGAGGCGGATAGAAGTAGCTATCGTCGCTTTAAAATCAAGACGGTGGAGGGGGCAAACGATTATGCGTCCCACCAAGAAATGATGCGCCGCCGACTTGCCAAGCTCGGCACGGACGAAGAGGAGCGTTTTCCAAAACCAGACCTCATCATCATCGATGGCGGCAAGGGACAGCTTTCCGCAATCAAAGAGGTGTTTGAGGAAATGCACGTTACGGATATCGAGCTCATATCCCTTGCGGAACAAGAAGAGGAAGTGTTTACGTTGTTTTCGCCCGAAAGCATACGTATCAATCACCGCGATTACGCGTTGAAAATGCTGCAACGTATCCGCGACGAGGCGCATAGATTTGCGATTACCTATTTTAGAAGCTTGCATTCTAAGCGCAATCTCGCGTCCGTTTTAGAGGAAATTGACGGCGTGGGCGCGAAAAAGCGCAAAGCCCTTTTAGAAAAATTCGGCACAATCGACAAGATTATGTCCGCAACCGAAGAGGACTTGCAACAGGTGAGCGGTATCGGCGCGGATTTGGCGAAAAAAATTCGCGCATACTTTAAGGAAGAATTGTAATGCAAAAGATAGATTATGCGCTTATCGTCACCGATTTTGACGGCACGCTTGCCCGCTCGGACGGTACGGTGAGCGAAAAAACGAAAAATGCTATCACCCGCTACGTGGCGGACGGCGGACGGTTTGCGATCTCTACGGGCAGGCTGCCTGCCGCAATTATCTCGCGCGCCAAGGAATTGGGGCTTGTCGGAGCGGTTTGCTGTGCGCAAGGGAGCGTTATCGTTGATATTCAAAGCGAAAAAATTTTGTTGGAAGGCAGAATTCCCAACGACGTTGCCGTGGCGGTTTGCGAGGCAATGCAAGCGCGCGGATTGCATATTCACGTTTACGATTTGTGGGAATATTACAGCAATATGGACGATGACTATCTTGCCTATTACGAGGGAGTTGTCAAAACCAAGGCGGTGCTTGTTACCGATAAACCGATGTCACAGTTCGTTAAGGAAAGCGGTATGCGTCCCTTTAAAATATTAGCGATGGTCGATCCGCAGGAAAACGAGCGTATTCGCTTGGATTTGGAAAAAGAAAATTTCGTCGGCTGTGACGTAACGCGGAGCAGCTCTTTACTTGTCGAGGTAGGGAACGCCGCATTTAGTAAGGGGACGTCGGTGCAATTTCTCGCCAAGCAATACGGCGTGGATATACAGAAAACGATTGCGATTGGCGACCAAATCAATGACTTATCTATGATACAAACGGCAGCACTTGGCTTTGCCGTAAAGAACGCGGACGAAACGTTAAAGGCGCACGCCATTACCCTCGATAAAACCAACGATGAAGACGCCGTAGCGGCGGTCATTGAAGAATACGGATATACAAACGCATAATTAGGAAGAAAAATGTTAGAAATTCTCGCCCCCGCAGGCAACGAAGCTTGCGCAAACGCCGCAATCAACAACGGCGCAGACGCTATATATCTTGGGCTTTCCGCCTTTTCCGCACGCCAAAGCGCCGAAAACTTTGACGAGGCGGCTTTTCGGCGTCTTATTTTAAAAGCGCATTGTCTTGGCGTTAAGGTTTACGTGGCGATGAATACCCTCGTAAAAGACGAAGAAATTTCCGCATTTTTTAGCAACCTTTTATTTGCGTGGAATATGGGCGCGGACGCTATCATTATGCAGGACTTGCTTTTGGGTAAGTTGGTGCACGAATTGTATCCGCAAATTGTTTTGCATGCAAGCACGCAGGCAGGGATTTGCACGGTTGAGGGCGCACAATTCGCCAAAGAATGCGGTTTTTCGCGTGTGATTTTGGCGCGTGAAACACCGATTTCCGAAATTCAGCAAATTGCCCAGCTTATTGAAACGGAAGTATTTGTGCAAGGCGCACTTTGTACTTGCTTTTCGGGACAGTGTTATTTTTCCTCGTTCGCCGGCGGGAACAGCGGCAATCGCGGCAGATGTAAACAGCCTTGTCGAAAGCTTTATGCCTACAATCGCAACGGAAACCAAGAAAAAACTTACGCGCTTTCCTTGTCCGATTTGTGCGTAGGGGAAGATATTCAAAAGTTGATTGCGGCGGGTGTTACTTCCTTTAAAATCGAGGGAAGAATGCGCCGTGAGGAATACGTTGCGGCGGCTGTCTCCTATTATCGCGGTATTTTAGACGGCGCGCAAAGCTTAAATGCTCGTCTTTCCGATTTAAAACGCACGTATAATCGGGGAAACTATACCAAAGGCCTTGCTTTTGGGCAGGATAAACGCTTTTTATCGACGGCAGTGCAAGGACATCTTGGCGAAAAGGTTGGCGTAGTTAAGGTTGTCAACGGCGAATATTTAGTCGAAAGCAGTTTTCAACCCCGTCAAGGCGATGCCTTCAAAATTTTGCGCGACGGTAAAGAGGTCGGCGGCGCAATTTATACAAAAACGGTACGTAAGGCATTCATTATCTCTTCCAAAAATCGCTTAAAAAATGGCGACGGCGTGTTTATCACCACCGACGTGGAAGTCAACGAACGCGTTTTAAAAACGGAGCGTAGAGGGCGCTTGACAATTTCCTTGCGCTTTGTCGAAGGGGAAAAGCCGATTGCGATTTTCGGCGATAAACAATTCGTCGGTGAAAATGCTTTGCAAACGGCGCAAAACCAACCCTTGACAATCGAACAGTTAAAAACTTGCTTTTCCAAGACGGACGGACTGCCGCTCGACGTTGATTTTGCCGATATTATCTTGTTGGGAAATATATTTATCCCCAAATCCGAGTTAAATGCCTTCCGTCGCGCTTTCTATGCGGAAATTTGCGAAGAAATTGCGGTTGGCGGGCGAGAAATTTACCAAGAAAAACCGTGCGAAATTCCCGCCGTTTCGCCCTTACAAACGCGTAAGACGGCAGTAATCGCCAACGATTTTAACGACGTGGAAACGGACGTTGCCATTTTTAAGCCCAACGATTTTTCCACACCTTTGCCCGATAGCTTTAAAAGCGGAAAATTTGAAAAATATCTTTATTTCCCTGCATTTGCTACAAGAGCGGATATTCTTGCCATCGAAGAATATCTCAAGCAAACGGATATTTGCGGAATATACGCCGAAAATTACGGCGGGGTGCTTTTCGCGAGGAAACGCGGCTTGCAAATTTTTGCGGGAACGGGCTTAAATATCACGAATAAATATTCGCTTTTCGTATTTTTGCGCGGTGCCCGTCTTTCCTACTACGCGATATCCAAGGAATTGAACGAAACGGAAATGCAAAATCTGCTTGGCGAGGGCGCGTTTACGCTTAGCTTAGGCAATATCAAAATTATGGACTTGTGCTATTGTCCGTTTGGCAAAACCTGCGGGGCTTGCGATAAGCGCGAGAAATACACGTTAACGGACGAAAACGGCAGAGTTTTCTCCGTCCGCCGTTATCTTTCCGCCGACGGAAACTGTCGGTTTGAGGTCTTTAATTGTGCGGATTTGATTGGCGTTGGCGCAAAAGGGGCAGGGCAGCTCATTGATTTGTCGGTTACAGCCGATTGTCAAGCCGCAATCCAAACCAAAGACGACGAGGAAAAGCAAAAGCAGGTATATGCAAATTACACTTCGGGGCATTTCAAGCGCGGCGTGTTATGATAAGGATTAAAAAATGAACCAAAGAGCTATTGAAAAAACAGAATTAAATAAAATTTTATCCGCCGTCGCCGATTTTGCGGTTACGGACGGGGGAAAGCAACGAGTGGTTGCTTTACAGCCGACTGCCATTGTAAGCGAGGTTGTTTCAAGCCTTAAACTCACGGAAGAGTGCGTTACGCTGCTCTTTACGCACGGCTTGTCTAAAATCGAGTATTTCCCGTCCTTCGACGATGAAATCGAGCGCGCACAAAAGGGTTCGTCTCTTTCATGCGGCGAGCTTTTAAAGGCGGAAAATTTATTGCGTTCCGTCCGTATTGCTCATAAAAGCATTAGCGGTATTAACGACGAAACAATCGTAGGCATGAAAGCGCTTGCCGATAAGCTGTATTATGACGAGAACTTAGAAGAAGATATCCGCACGAAGATTTTAAACGACAGCGAGGTAAGCGATTTTGCAAGCGACAAGCTGTATTCTATCCGTAGAGAAATCCGTCTTTTGAACGAGCGAATCCGCTCCCGTCTTTCCGAATATTTAACGGGCTCAGAGGCAAAATATTTGCAGGACGGTATCGTTACGATGAGAGATAACCGCTACGTTTTGCCCGTCCGCGCGGAATATAAACGGAGTATTAAAGGTTTTATTCACGATAGATCGGCAAGCGGCGCGACCTTCTTCATCGAGCCCGAGGAAGTGCTTGAAATGAACAACGAGCTCCGTTCCTTGCATATGGACGAAAAAGAGGAAGTAGAGCGCATTTTGGGCGAGCTTTCTCGTCGCGTCGGGTTTATGGGCGAGGAATTGCTCATCGATATTCAAACGCTTGAAGAAATTGACTGCGTTTACGCGCGCGCCGAGTATTCCTATAAGCTGTCTTGCGTAATGCCGCAAATCAACGATAAGGGCGTTGTTGACATTCACATGGGCAGGCACCCGCTCATTGATAGAAAAAAGGTTGTGCCCGTCAATATCGCGCTTGGCGATAATTATCGGTTCTTACTGATAAGCGGCCCGAATACGGGCGGTAAAACGGTTACTCTTAAAATGGTGGGGCTGTTTTGCTTGATGGCGATGTGCGGCTTGTTTGTGCCCGCGAAAAAGGCGACCATTTCCACGTTTGAGTAAATTTATTGCGACGTGGGCGACTTACAAAGCATTGAAGAAAGCTTATCAACGTTCTCGTCGCATATCACGACTATTATTCACAGTGTCGAAAACGCCAACAAGCGCAGTCTTGTATTGATTGACGAGTTGGGCGGTGGAACGGACCCCGACGAGGGGCAGGCGCTTGCAAAAGCCATCGTTTCCCACCTGCTTAAAAGCGGGTGCAGCGGTATCGTTACCACGCACTATACGGCGTTAAAGGAATTTGCTTTTTCCGCGGACGGGATTGAAAATGCGTGTATGGAATTTGATGCCGACACCTTGCGCCCCTTGTACGTGATGCGTATCGGCTTACCCGGTTCGAGTAATGCATTGGCGATTTCACGTCGGTTAGGGTTGAAGGAAAGTATTTTGGCGGACGCGTTAAGCAATCTTTCTTCGGACGCGCAAAAATTTGAAAATATCGTTAGAAGCGCAGAGGAAAGCCGTATTCAAGCGGACGCAGTCCTTATCGAAACCAACCGTTTAAAGCAGGAGTGGCAAGAAAAGCTTGCGCTTTTAGAACAAGAGCGCGAAAAGCTTAAAAAAGAGAAAGAAAAGCTGTATATTTCCGCCAAGACGGAATCCCGCCGTATCATCAACGAAAAGTCGGCGGAAGCAGAAGAAATTTTGCACGAAATCGAAGAGATTTTCGCCAAAGAAGAGCTTACCCAAGCCGACCTTATCAAGGCAAGAAAGCTTAAAAATAGGATTGCAGACAAGGTTTTCGACAACGAGGACGAGGATGAAAATTCTTTAAAGCAATACGCGCCTATTCCCGCCGACAAATTGAAGGTAGGGATGAAGGTATTTATCGGCACGTCGGGGCAAGAGGGCGTCTTGCAAAGCGTCCGTCCGCAAAAGAACGAGGCGGAAATTCTTTGCGGAAATATGCGTATTCGCAGTAAAATTTCCGATTTGTCCGTGCTAATTTCCACGCAAAATGCACAGCATACAACTAAAAAGACGAATAAATCTAAAAAATCAAGCGGGGTGCAAGTGGCAAAAACGCTCAACCCTAATACTAAGCCCGCCTTGGAAATCAACGTCATTGGTATGACAGTTTTAGAGGCAATCCCCGAAGTGGAAGCGTTTATCGATTCGGCGGTCATTTCCAACTTAGAAGAGGTGCGCGTCGTTCACGGCGTAGGTACGGGCAGATTACGCGCGGGCATACACGACTTTTTGCGTAGCAATCGGCACGTAGAAAGCTATCGCCTTGGTAAATACGGCGAGGGGGAAACGGGCGTTACGATTGTCAAAATCCGTTAAATTCTCCAAACAAAAACAAATAAGCATAACACCGTTAAAAAGAAAATAGGATATAATAAAAGCTTTTTAAGGTAGGTTGTTATGCAAAAAAATACTTCATCTGAAATGCCCCGTATCGCAAAAAAAATCGTGCCAAATTTGATTTTGGGCGTACTTGCGCTGTCCGTTGGCGTGCTTTGCTTCTCGCCGAATGAACAAGAGATTTTAACCGAAGGCTTGCAAGCGCAGATATACCGCTCTGCGGGTGAAAACGGAAAGGGCGTTTCTTTGATGTTCAACGTGTACATGGGCACGGACGAGGTCTATCAAATCTTGGATATTTTGCAAGAATACGATGCCAAAGCTACCTTTTTTATCGGCGGTTGTTGGGCGGACGATAACGTCGCTTGTTTGCGCGATATCTTTATCGCAGGACACGAAATTGGCAATCACGGCTATTTTCATAAAGACCACGACAAACTTTCCGTCGTTGAAAATCAAAGGGAAATCTATACCTGCAATCAATTTATCGAGTTGTCGATAGGCGTTACGCCGACCTTGTTTGCACCCCCGTCGGGCGCGTACGGAAACGCAACGCTTACCGCGTGCGAAGTTCTCAATATGAAGACGATACTTTGGTCGAAGGATACGATTGATTGGCGGGACCAAGACGAAAATAAAATTTATACACGCGCGACGAAAAACGTGCAAAAGGGCGATTTTATCTTAATGCATCCCACAAAAATGACGGTGGAAGCATTAGACGATATATTGCAATATTACAAAAAAATAAACTTAACACCGATTACGGTTTCACAAAATTTACAGGAGATAGGATAATGGTTTACGAAAAGAGATATCCGAGCGGGCTTCGGCTTGTCGTTAAGGAAATGC
>JAFTMQ010000019.1 GCA_017452305.1 Clostridia bacterium
AGCGCCTTTATCTTCCGCTTTCAATCTTACGTTGTCAAATGCAACGTTTTTAATCGTTGCGTAAGTAAGCGCACCAAACAAGCCGTTTGTGCTGACGGAAAGATTGGAAATCGTGTTGCCGCACCCGTCGAATACGCCGTTGAAGCCGCGTGAATTTTCCCAATATCTACCCGTATTTTCAAGCTGTAAGCCCGTGCAGTCAATATCGTTGAGCAACACGAACGTGCCGCCGAGAAGTCCGTCGTAGCAGCCCTTATTACCGTAGGATTCTACCGTGTAATCTCTGCGGATATAATGCAAATCCTCCGCCTCGTCAATAACCTTTGTAACACTAACGTAATTGAGTTTATAAAGCTTATTTTCGCTAACGGCAAGTAACGAGCCCGTCTCGCTGTCCTTTGCGTAGCTCGCCAACGAGCCGTCAAGGTTGGTGTAATACAAAATTTCGCCCGTAATCTTATCCGCAAGCTCCGCCAAATAAATTTTACTTTCCGTTATGTCATAAAAAGCTTTTTCCTCGCCCGCCGTTAAATCCTCGGTTTGCGTAGGCGCGATGATAGAACAGTTGAAGGCATCGCTCTTCGTGGCGTCGAAAACGGACGTTGCCGTAATAACAATCGCTTGCGCGTCCGCCGTTTTGCTGACGGTGAGTACGTTTCCTTTTACCGTTACCCCTTCGCTTGTGCAAACGATACGCGTATAATCGTTATTTAAGGAAAGCGCGTAGGAAGTGCCCGTAGTAAGGTATGCAATCTTGTTTAAGATTTGCACGTCTTGCGTGCAAGCTCTTTGATAAACCGCCGTAGGAATAGGCACGCCTTGCTCTTTCGACCAAAAATCGGAAAAGCTTGCATAGCGAGTTTGCGCGTCCGCGTTGTCCATGAAATCCACGTTGGACGAGAAGGTATGGGTAGCATTCGAGCTGCTTTGCAACTCTTTGCTGCCGCCAATCACGAATACGTCCTTTCTCGATACGTGTTCACTGCCGACGATTTTTATTGCCGTCTTCGCCTCGAAAAGGGTGTTCGTAACGTCGATGACGCAGTTGGAAACGTTTGCCGTTACCGTCGGCTCTTTAAAGCCGAAGAAGGAAGCACAATAGTTATTGATGGTGATGCCGTCCCCCTCATAATGTTGCGTGCCCTTGCCCATCGAATCGTATTGAATATACACGTTTTCAATCGTGCCGCCGCCCGCAGAACAAACGAGAGAGGCGTTTGCCGCTACGTTTGCTTTGGTAAAAGACACGTTTTTCACGACGCCCTCAATATGAAGCACACCGAAAATACTTGCCGTGATTTCGCCGTTGTCGATGCTAATCCCCTCGATAACGTGATTTTTGCCGTCGAATACGCCCTTGAAGCCGTACAAGCCGCCGTTAGACCAATCGTCGCCGATTGCCGCGTACAAAGAATCATGGTCGGCAAGCTTGGACTTAAACAAGCCGTTGTATTCGATATCCGCACCCAACACGAAATAGCCGTCCCAAATGGCGGCGTGCTCGTTCGCCTCTTTTGCCAACTTTGCGAAGTTTTCAAAATCCTCTTTGGTTTGGATAATCTTCGTATAGACGTCCACGCTTACCACGTAGCTTGCTACGTTCGTTTCGATGGAAAGGGTGCGATTTTCGCCAAGCAAAGCCGAAGCCTTGGGGAATTTTGCCTTTTCTATGGTAATTTTTTTGGTCGCGCCGTTGTATTGACCGACGGTTACGCCCTCGTAAACAACCGCGCAAGGCGTATTGCTTGTTACGTTGGACGCAATTTGCAGATCGGCAAGATTTTCAAGCTCGATTAAGAAGCTTTCGTTAAGCATAATCGTCGGACGGTAGACGTCTACGGAAATGGAAACGGAATACTTTTCCCCGCCGATGGTACATTCACCCACGACCTTCGTTTTGCCCTCTTTGAGCGCAAGGAATTGGTTGCCCGTCACCATAACGACGTCCGAGTTTTCACTCGTCCAACGAATTTCGTCGCACGTAACGACTTGATTGTTTTTATATGCGGTTACGATAGGCGTGATAGAGCGCACGTCGCCGCTTTCCGTTTCTAACGTAGATAAGTTGACGTGATAGCCGTTTTCGTCAAAGCCAACGTTGTCACTCAACACCAAAACCACGTCGTTTTGCGCGAGGACGGTGACGGCTACCGTTCTAAAATAGACATAGCCGTCTTGTTCCATGGACGCGACGAGCTTGGTTTCGCCCACGCTAAGTGCGGTGATCACCGCCGTGTTGTCCGTTTGCGTAACGGAAACAACATCCTGCGCCGCTTCGCCGTCTATCGACCAAGTGAATGCCGCCCCCTCTACCGTGGAGCTTGCGATGAGCGTAAAGCTTTCCCCCACGCAAAAAGTGACTGCATCTTGATTGATGGAAATTATGGTTGTCGTTTCTTCATAGACGGGCCCGTCGGGGGAAGATCCGCCGCTGTCCTTGGGTTGTTCCTGCGTGCAGGCGCAACCCAAAAGACAAAACAGTGAAATTGCCGTCGTCAAAACGAAATTCTTAATTTTCATTTAGACCTCTTTAAAAATGTTTGTTTGAATACTGTGTAAATTAGACGCCCCAATCGGAATACAAGTCGCTTAATAAGCCGTCTGCTTCTTTGTAAAGGGTTAAGCCAAGCGCCGTTGCGTCCGCTTTAAATGCTTGACGCATAGTCTTCTTCGTGCTTGACGAATAGGAACTTGCATATGCACTGCAAAGTACGTAACGAGGGAACAAGCTTTCCTTGGTGATACGATTGTACAATTTTTGATACAATTCGGGGTTAGACGTTTCAAGACTTGCAATATCTTCATAGGCTTGATTGATATACGCCATCAATTCATCGACTTGGTCTTTCGTCCAATAAGATTTTGTGCTTGCGCCCCATCCCAAGAAACCGCCGCTCGTGTATTCAAGCTCGTCGTAGATACCTCTACCCAAGCCATTGTTGTTGGTTTCGATTGCTTCACAATACTCTACAACCTTATCGAACATACCGCGCATCGTATCGCCTGCCGCGCCGAAGTAGCCATTGAAGTAGGTATCCAACACCGTTTCGTAATCCGCATTGACGTCTGCCATAAACTTGGAGTCGATATAGCCCTTCAAATCGGAGAATGCCGTAGCTTCCGTTTCGTTGCTTTGGCTCCATACCGCTTTTACGCCCATATCTGCCAAAATCTTATAGTTCTCTGCGGACGCTTTCCAAGAGTTGTAAGGATACATATAATTCTTGAAGTTCGTACCGTAAGCCCAAATATAAACGCTATCCGAAAGCGCACACCACTTCTTGATGGTTGCAAGCGTTTCTGCGTTGTCCGCGTGGTTGAGGTTTTCTGCATACAAGCCGTTGATGGGTGCAAGCCATACCGTCACACCTTCGTCGCAACGTAAATATTCAGAATCTTGTACGTATTCGCCGTCTTCTTTTACGAATTCCTTACCGTCCATTTCATAACGATATTTCGGCGTATAATCGTCGTTTGCGGGTGCTTTTTCCGTCGCACGGTATGCAAGGAATGCAATATTCAACGTTCTGCCCGGCATATTGGACTTAATATACGCTTGGACGGTGGCGTTGATATCGTTCATCAAATCAATCCAAGCCGACGCAAAACTACCGTAAAGTGTCGCATATTCCGTACATCTTTCGCACGTACATTCGCCGCCGTCGCCTGCGTCTTCCATCGAGAAGGAAATATTCTCAATCGTAGGACGCGCCGTTATACGTTCGATGATAAGGTTCGCAATAACTTCTGTCATTTCATCATATTGCTCCGTGATACCGCCTGCCGTAGGACAAATATCCGTTCTCTCCACACCGTAGGAGTCCGTATAATCATAATACCAAGTGGGGTGAGCCGAGCGATACGTTTCTTTGGGAAGATACTTTAACGTATTATGCATATCCCAGCCATCTTTATCAATCCAAATATCATCATGCGCCTGCAAACCCATGCCGTAAACTTCTTCCTTCGTCATATACGTTTGTTGTTGACGGTACTTAAAGGAAGGTACTTTCGTCGTTCCGTCAAAGCGAGGCATATTCATTTCGTCCGAGGTGTTGTAAATAATGCAATCTTCGGAAATCATCGTATAGCCAATCGTTTCGCTCAAGAATGCCAAACCGCCCATACGATAATTGTCTGCACTGCTTGCAACGATATTAACCGTTCTGCCAACCGTTTTGATTGCATAACCCTCGGTAGGACAAGCCAA
>JAFTMQ010000164.1 GCA_017452305.1 Clostridia bacterium
GCAATGCACGCGCGATAAGCGCAATGCACGACGGCAACGCCGTCAATTCACGAAAAGCAACGCCTTTCAATTCATTGCGAAGCTTGCTTCGCCTTATGCGCCTCGATATGCGCCTCAAAGCGTTTCTTTACCTCGCCGCCATCCGCAATGCGCTTGAATTCCGCCGACAAAAGGAAACGAATATGCTCGGTGATATGCAATTCGTGATCGTCGTAAAAATCCACTTCCGCCGCCGTCGTTTTTAACGTCAAATTTTCTTCCCCCGCCTTTGCAATATGCAGCGAGGAAATATCCCGCGCATTCTCGTAGCCGCCAAACCCAAACGCCTCTAAAATGCGATGCTTGTTTTCCTGCGTCAAATTGCCTTCCTTGTCCGTCAAAAGCCCCGCCTCGTACAGTTTCAATAAGGTCGCTTTCTTTTCCTCGGGCGTCGTCACGTCTTGCGATTCAAAACGAATATCGCTCACGTCCAGCTTCGAGGCATTGAAATAATACACCTGCGTCTTCTTGTTCTCGCCCGTCAAGGTCATCAAACGCGCATTCCCCGCAAATTGACGGTATAACCGCAAAATCTGCCTGCCAATCCCCTTCATAGCTTTATGTATGCACGCCACCGACGCCGCCAACCGCGATTCGTCCTGCGAAATGAGTAGCTGTAACCCCGTCGCTGACGTCACACGCACCGCCGTCGAGCTCTGCGCCACGTCGCTTACGCCGCCAATCACGGAAAATTCCTTTTCCAACCACTCCTCTTCGTCCTTAAACTCACTCGGCACTTTACCGCAATCGAGCATCTCGGGCGCTTTTCCGCCTTGACGATAAACGAGCACCTTCCCGGGGAGCAACCCTTCTTCCACCAGCTCGTCCGTATCCACCGATCCGTCCTCTACCGTCAAAACACCCATGGACAGTCTGTTCAAAAACTCGTGCTTGCGGTTTCGCACGGCATTGTACGCCCGCTGTACGGGGATCAGTCTATCTACGATACTCGTCGCAAAAAAGGAACCGGGCAAACGCAAGCTATCCTGCTTGATAAACGGAAAGGTTCTCTCGCCGCGCTCGCCGTTTTTGTAGGGCAACGGTCCCTCGTACAACAGCTTACCCGCCGCCACGATTTCTAACGCGCCGTCCGGTCTCTCTGCCGTCGGCTTGGTGTAACGCTCTAAGAGCAGTACTCCGTCCTCTAATCGGGCCGCTTGCATACCGAACGAATTTGTCGGCAACTTCGCCGCCGACGCTTCCGAATACCCAAATAAATCGGTCATTTCCGTCCCTTCCACCGTCACGCCGAATTTTTCCAATACGTACCCTGCGGAAACCGCTTGCGCGTGGATAACGCTCTGCACGCCGTCAAAATCCTCTGCGTCCAAACGGTCGGGGAAGACCTCGAACGGCGGCACGATTGACACCTGCACTTCCCCCTCGTAAACGGGCTTATTTTCCTCGTCAACGGCTACCTGCCTGCCACCTTCCTCATTCCAAAGCACCTTATAAAAGACGCTTCCGCACACTTCCGACCAAGCCGTCGCCTTGGACAAGCTCTCCTCCAAACCGATACGCTCTTGTACGTACTGCAATATCCCCGTCGCCAACTGCGCCGCCTTTAAATCGCCGTCCTCGTCCGAAAAAGCGCGTACCCTCAACACGGGTTTGAGCTTTTCCAGCTTCGCCACACGCGAATCCACCGCCGGCGCAATGTGGTTGAATACACGGCGGGACTGCCAATAATACTGCTTGTCTTCCTCGACCAACCCACCGAGCGGCGACACGTCGCAATATTGATTACCGCTAAAAAAGTTCATATTCAACCGCCAACCGTTTTCAATACTTCGCCTTGCCTCTCTGCGCTTTTCAAAATCCGCCGTAATCTCAGCCGCCAAACGCTCCGCCGCCAACTCCTTTGCCCTTTCTTCCGCTTGTTTGTCAAACGATTTTTGCTCCATCCAACACAATTCCTCCTTTATTACTTATTCACTCTTCACTTTTCACTGTCCTCACGCAACGCGTGTTGTAACCCACCGCAGTCGGTATGGCGTCAAGCCTTCGGCTTTTTCGCGACGGATTTTTTCTTCACCGCCTTTTTTACCGCCTTTTTCGCCGTCGGTTTTTTCGGCGCGGAAGCCGCCGTTTTAGCTTCGCCCGTTTCCACTTGCTCTACCACAACCGCCGCCTGCGCTTGCAATTCGGCAAGCAGTCTCTCCTTTTCCGCTTGCAGCGCCTCGTCCGTCCAACCGCCGTAATCGGCGCTCTCCCCCGACGTAAGCAAGAGCTGCACCGCCTTCAAATCGGGCGGAACGTCCTTTTTCGTCTTCTTGCGCTTGGTCAGCTTTAATTCGCCGTTCACCTCGGCGTATTCTTCCGTCACCTCGGCGATTTGATAACCGAGCGCCACCTTCATCAACGCGTCCCCGATTTTTTCCTCTTGCTTTTTCCCCTTCTTTTTAATTGTCTTTTTTTCTACCTCTTTCTCTACCTTTTCCACTCCCTCACCTCATCGCCATTTCGCATTTTTTAAATCCCTTTCCGCCTTTTCAACGCCCTTATCCGCTTTTCCTTATCCTTTTGAATGGGCGTAAGCACGGGCTTGGGCACGCTTTTTTGCGGACGCGACATCAAATAATACCGCATTTCGTCCAAGGCATGGTCGGCAGTTTTCCGCGGCAAATCCCCGCTTCCCCAATAGTACCCCTTCAATTCCGCAATCAAGCGCACGCAGTTTTGAAATATGTAAATATTCGGCAACCCATTTTTTCTGTTTAAATAACTTTTCACCCTTGCTATGCCCGAAAACATATCCTTTTCCACGTTCGGATTGACCAAAATCCCGCGCTCGTAAAAGAGCTCTACCACGCTTTTCACACTCCCCAAGGTGCGTTGCTTTGCCGCGCTGTCTATGAGCGCGCATATCCGCCCCTTGCTATCCGTATGCCAACCAAGCGCACGGCAAATCCCCTTAATTTGCGCCGCGTGATAATCAATATCCCGCCCCGCCTCGTAATGCTCCGCCATCACGTACACGTTATCGTCAAAATCCACCGCATACCAATGCGCCGACAAGGGATTGTTCAACCCGGGGTCAATCGAAATGTTGTCTTGCCATTCCTTGGGCACGGAAAACGGCTCGATAACGTGCACGTTCTCATCAAATTCGGGATAGACAAGCCCCGCTCCGTCCGAAATAAACCGCCCGTACCGACGGGATTGCAAAGTACGCTCGTCCAAGCTCGCTTCCAGCGCCGCCACTTCGTCCTTATCCAAATACGGATTGTCGCTCCACTCGATAAACTCATACCAAACCTCGGGGTCGGCGCGCTCGTTTAAATAAATGTCCTTGTACACAAACGTCAACCCCTTCAAGGGCGTCATCGTCCCAAACATTTCCCCGCGCCTATCCAAAAGCCGCATTTTGCATTCCATATAGATATCGTGCGGCGGCTCTTCGTCAAACCAAACGAAATCGAGGGACGCCCCTTGAAATTTTTCCCTGCCTTGATCACAGCTCTTAAACCCGATAATCGACACCCCGCCAAGCACGTTTTTGACGCGGATAAAATCAATAATGCCGTTCTCGGGCGAGTCCTTCCGTCCACTCAGCATCACAACGTCCTCAATCCAATCCTTCCGCAAATAATGCAAAATTTTCTTTTGCGCCACGTCCCGCTGTACCTGCGCCGAAAGGGAAACCACCCACCCTTGCACTTCCGCCCGATTTTCGCGATACGGGTGAATACCTCTCGCAAGGTAAACGCACTCCACCGCGCCGCACTCCGTCTTACCCGAACGATTGCCGCCAAACACCCATCTGTTTCGTTTTAAACACTTGTGAAAGGCAAGCTGCTTTTCGTGCTTTTTCTCCCCCGCATTGTACGCCGCCAAATAATCGCGTGATTTGCGGTTTTTCAATTCCCTCTCAATCTTAATCAGCTTTTCTACAATCTCTTCCATAATCCCTAAAAAACTCTCAAAACCCGCCTGCCCTTTCTCTAATATACTATCCAATAGCCTCGCCTCAAACCGAGCGCAGTTTATTCCTTTCTAATCCGAGCGCACCAAGCGCAACAAACGTCGGCACGGGTATTTTTATGCGAAAACTCCTCACGAGGGCGCTTATGCCCTTCCTCATCTTCATATTCCTTTGTATGTCCTTCACCTCGTACATGGGTGGGGTGTTTTGGGTAAAAGCGGAAAATTCCCTTCCGCAAAACGGGGCGTATGCCTGCATACGAACGGACGGCGTTTTCTTCTACGCTACCGCCAGCGAGCAGGACGGCTTATTTTGTCTGCCGCCCACCTATTACGTCCGCTTGCTTGATTATTCCCCCACCTTTTGTAAGGTGGAATACCAAACGGACGGCACCCACACCAAGCGTCTTGTCGGCTACGTTAAAACGGAACAGCTCACCTTCGTGCCCTACGTCCCCAACCGCCCTTACTTAACCTGCATCTTCGACGTCGAATACAAAATCGAGGACGGCGTAAAAACGGAAGACGGATTTTTAACGCAAATCACAATGACCTGCGCCTACTACGGCGATTATAACGTCGGCTCGACGACCTATTGCTACGTCCTTCGCGAAGGGGAATTTGGGTACGTTCCCAAGCCCGACGGCTTGTACCTTACCGAAAATACGGAGTACGCCGAATACTTATCCACCCTCGCGCCGTCCAGCGAAGACAGCACCGCCCCGAAAACCAAAAACAACACTCCCGCGCAGGTTGCCATTTTAATTGCCTTGTGCTTGCTCGTGCCCCTGCTCGCCGCCCTCATCTTAAAGCCCAAATCCAACCACGACCCCGAATAATCATGAATTACAAGCGGAGCTTGCGTGAATTGAACGCAAAGCGTTCATGATTTCTCGCTACGCTCCATGAATTTAAGCAATAATGCCGACACAGTTTGGCATGTAATCAAGCCACAGGCTTGTATGTAATCCGACCAACAGTTTGGCATCTAATCAAGCCATAGGCTTGTCCTCATTTTTTCACGGCACAAGCAAGCCGCTTTTCTTCCACGGATATTTTTTCGTCCCGCCCTTCTTCCACAAAACGGGCAACGCGCTTAAAAATATCCAAATCCGCAAACTCTTTTTTGTACCGTTCTTCCGTTAACCCCACCGAGCGCATCATCGCGCCCACCTTTTCCCCAAGCCGTTTTTGTTCCCGAAAATATTTTCGCTCACTCCACCCCGACTTGGCGCTCTCATTTTTGAGAAATTCGCGAAGCTGCTTTCGTTTCCCGAAATACCGAAAGGACAAAAGTTGGTTTTCCCGCTCCTGCAAACGTCCAAACACCTTTTCCAAATCCTCTTTCAGCCTTTCCAAACTTCTCTTTATAATAATTTCGTTTGCTATGTACTCCGCCAAGCGCTCCGCCGACATATGATTGTTATGCGACAGAATTGCCTTATTGCGGATATGGTCCGCGTAATCCTTTCCCACCGTCTTTAACAACGGATAAACGTATAACATTACTTTCGCGTAATTTTCCAAAAACTTTTCACCTCCTTGCCGCCGAGTTGCGACGGGCTTATTATGCCATTTATTTTATTTTTATCAAGTATCTACTGCCACTTTTTTGATTAAAATCCGAACATTTGTTCGTTTTTGAAATTGATTTGCTTGGTAAAACTTGCCAAATGTATGCCGATTAAAGCGCATTTTGGCTAAAAAATAGCGATTTCTTCCTCACAGCTGCAAGAAAACCCGAACGCAACGGGAAAATGAATTGCAAACGGTGTTTGCGTAAATTGAAATTAAAAATTTCATAATTCGATTTACTGTGTAAATCATTTTTTTCGCCACAATTCAGCACGCAGCATTCCACATTCAAGATTTACAAAAAAAC
>JAFTMQ010000165.1 GCA_017452305.1 Clostridia bacterium
GCAAACGTCTTGGCACGAATATCAGCAAACGAGCACATGGTCGCAAAAAATCGAGCGGAGCGGCAGGTCGGACCGAACAAAATCTCGTAAAGCAAAAGGGCGGTGCCCGCTTTAACCCCCTCGTCCGTGGCGGCTTCCACAGCGCGGTCATACATCTTTTTGGTGTTGGGCGTCAACCCCACACCCGTGTATTTGGTATCTACGTTACTGCGGAAAATCTGCTCGTACTTCTGCTTGCTTACCCCCGAAGAAAGAAGGATTTTGCAAGCCTCGCATTCGGGCAAGGATAAAAAGGCGTGGATAAAATGCTCGCTGCCGATAAAATCGGTGCCGACCACGTCCGTCGCCGTCTGTCCCGCAAGTTCAAATGCCAATCTTAAATTTTCCGTCGCCATCGACAAAAAATGCATAGCTGCTCCTTTATACATACGGGTGTTTTACCCGTTGAACGTCTTTGTTTTTGCTTATTTTTTTAACTTATTTTTGCGAGAAAGCCCCACAAGCTCTGGCAAGGCAACCCCCACCGTTTCCGCGCGGATTTCATCGCACTTTTTCTCGCTCACGCCTTGCAAACCGTTGCTTGCACGGAAGGTTGCGGGGCGCATTGCCGTGAAGAAATCTTCAAAGCCCGCATAGTCGCGCACCTCAAAAAAGTCAAGCGCCATACCCAACCGCACGTCGGACATTTTTTCCAAAAATTCCTTGTAGGTCAACAGCGCGCAATGGGTGAGCGTTCCGTAAGCGCGCAAGCATTTATCTAAAAGCGCGATACCCGAGCGCTTCACCATTTCCTCACGGGCACGGATTTCCAAATCGCAAATCGCCATCGTCGCACGCGACATTTGCCCCAAAAGCTCGCTTTCGGTCAAGCCGAGCGTACGCTCGTTGCTAATTTGATAAAAATAGCCCTCGGCGTTCGTGCCCTCGCCAAATGCGCCGCGCACCGTCATACCCTCCGCCTTCATGGACGGCAAAAGCTTTTTCAAGCCGCCGTTTTCGGTAAGACCGGGCAAAAACATCATCACCGACGCGCGCATGCCCGTACCGAGATTGCTTGGACAAGCAGTGAGAAAGCCGAGCTTGTCGTGAAAAGCAAAATCGTAGGTCGTTGCCAAGCCGTCGTCGATACCGCTCACGCGCTCGTATGCCTTATACAAATCAAAGCCGCGGCAAATATATTGCTCGCGCAAGTGGTCCTCTTCGTTGACCATAATCGAAATGGAATTATCCGAAGAAATAAACGCCGCGCCACGTTTCGTTTTTAAAAGGGCGGGGCTAATTAAATATTGCTCCTGCAAGCGCAAGGCATCGAGCTTATCCAACTTCGCCACGTCGTATTTGGTAAAATCGTCAATCTTTTTCAACCCCTCTCCCACGAGATAGACAAGGTCTTCTGCCTGTGCGTCGTCCATACGTTTGGGGAAAGGGTAGGACGCGAAATTGCGCGCGAGACGGATACGGGTGGAAATTACGATTGTTTCGATAAAACTTTCCGGGTTGTTCGCCATACGAATTCCTCCTCAATCCTCCCCTTAGAGCGCATAGACGAAAGCTTGTCCGCATAGCCCTTGGCGTCCTCAAAGTTGTTTTCTGCCTGCAATTTGGCAATAATGAGCTCCAATTCGTGACACTGCCGTTCAAAACGCACCTTTTCCAACGCCTTTTTACGGAGCGTTTCGTCGTAAACCTCGCCGCCGTACTGCGTTTCGCCGTATTCCAAAGGGGGCTCTTTGCCCAAATGCGCGCGGTCGCCTTGCATTTTGACAATTAAGGGGGTAATGCCCTCGCTCATTGCCGAATAACAGTGCGCACAGCCCACTAATTTGCCTGCGTTTACCTCTTGCAAACTTATGCCACAATACGGACAAACGGACAGAGTTCCCCCGTCCGTTTTTGTCATTTCATTCAAGAAAAGCCGATCGTAGCAGTCCATACAGTAATACTCCGTCGTCCTTTTCCCATTTTTAAATTGTTCATACGATTGTGTCGCTTCTTTTTGCTTACAATGACAGCACCGCATATCACTTCTCCGTTCTTATTCCCCGTCCGTTTGCTCGGGCACAGGCTTTTCCGTTTCGGTTTGCTCCGCCTCTAACGCTTGCTTTTCCTTGATTTTCTTTGCACGGAAAAGTCCCCAGAAGCACTCTAAAACCTGCAAGGGAATGCCCAAAATAAAGATGAGCCACAACGCGGAACGTACCTCTTCGTACGCACTTAAAATAAAGCGCGACGTCAAAAACAGACAAGTGATTGCCGACCAAATAAGGGTGCTTACCGATACAAAATGCACCATCTTGTATTTCCAAATGCCCGAAAATACGATAAGCACGATAGCATTTACCGCCACCGCGTAGAGAAAGGACAACCACCAAGGCGCGGCGTTGGGCATCAAAAGCTGCATGGTAATAAAGAAGCACGTCGCCACGAGCCAAACGATACCGCTCGATAAAAGCATAATCCACACGCGCGAATTTCTCGGGCGTTTTTCCTTCTTCACGGGCTCTTCCTCACGCACTAAATCGTTCAAGGTAACACCGTAAAGTTCGGCAAGTTGCATCAAGGTATATACGTCGGGCGCGCCGTTTGCGCTTTCCCATTTCGACACCGATTTATCCGAGTAATTAATCTTCTCGGCGAGTTCGGCTTGCGTCAAACCTGCTTCCTTGCGGTAATAGATAAGGTTTTTCGCTATAATTTTGTTGATTTCCGTATTATTTTCCATACGATTATCATACCACTTTTTTCTTTATCCGTCAAGCCTATAACGCAATTTTTTTACATTTTTTCCTACATTATTTATTCGCTGGCGCGCACGAGGGCGCAAAGCGCCTATAAATGCAGCGTGCGGAATGCGGAATGTATTTACTTTTTTTGCCATAACCCTGCCGCGCAGGATTTCACCCACCGCAGATGCATTTCACCCGCTCAAAGGCGGATTTTTTGTCGCCACGAAATAAATTTTACCCACAAATCCCCCTACCATGTACGCGTTGAACGCAAAAATAGCATAAAAAAACGAGCCGTCGAAACGGCTCGTTTTCCGTGTTTTATCTTTAATTAGTAAGCGCGCGCATATACGATGACGTGTTCCGCTTTTTCGCCGCAGACCGCGCACTTATCCCCCGTTTCGCCCTCTGCGTAAACGCGAGCCGTCGCCGCCGTCTCTTCCTTAATCTTATCTTCGCAGGCACGGCAACCGCACCAACCTGCTTTTACAAAGTTGCCTGCTTCTACGCCTGCAAGGATACCTTGCATATCGTCCGCATAGACGATACGGCTGTCACGGCGGGCACGCGCCGCATTCAACAAATCGCCTTGCACCTGCGCAAGCAAGGTCTTGACGCTTTCCGCCACGTTTTCCAAAGGCATTTCGATTTTCTCGAAGGTGTCGCGGCGAGCGCAAAGCATTTTTCCGTTTTCGATATCGCGAGGGCCAAGCTCGATACGCACGGGTACGCCCTTCATTTCCCACTCGTTGAACTTCCAACCGGGGCTGTTGTCCGTCGCGTCCAAAACCACGCGAACGCCTGCTTTTTCAAGCTCCGCCTTGACCTCTTCGCACTTTTCGATAACGCCGGGTTTACGCGAAGCAATAGGAACGATAACGACCTGCGTAGGCGCAACGACGGGGGGTAAAACCAAACCGCGCTCGTCGCCGTGCGTCATAATGATTGCGCCGATAAGACGGGTGGAAACGCCGAACGAGGTGGTGTATGCGTTTTGCAAACCGCCCTCTTGGCCTTGATATTCAATGTTGAACGCCTTGGCAAAGTTTTGACCGAGATAATGGGAAGTGCCCGATTGCAAGCTCTTGCCGTCACGCATCATCGCTTCCATCGTGTAGGTTGCTACCGCGCCTGCAAAGCGTTCTTTTTCCGTCTTTCTGCCCGTCAATACGGGGATAGCAAGACAGCTTTCCATAAATTCTTGATATACGCCGAGCATCGTCAAAGCAAATTCTTCCGCTTCCTTGTCGCTCGTGTGCGCCGTGTGCCCCTCGTGCCACAAAAACTCGCTCGTGCGAAGGAAAGGACGGGTGGTCTTTTCCCAACGCATTACGTTACACCATTGATTAACCTTCAAGGGCAAATCACGGTAGGATTGCAC
>JAFTMQ010000166.1 GCA_017452305.1 Clostridia bacterium
ACGGCATGGGCGACTACGGCTCGTCGGGTGACAACGAGACGGACGCAGACAGCAACGGTATGTTGTTTGGAGTACCTGTAACGCTCAACGATACGTGGGGGTATAAGGCATACGACCAAAATTGGAAGGACGCGGAAACCGTTTTAAAAATTAAGACGGAACTCAACGAAAGGGGCATCAACTACCTTTTGAACGTAGGCCCCGATGCGCTTGGACGCATACCCGCCCCTAGCGAATGGATTTTACGCGAGGTTGGAAAAAGAAAATAAGCTTTAAAAACGTTGCTTGATTTTATCCATAGCGGCATTATTGCAGACGAGGGCTAGCAAGGCGGATACACCTTTATAAAAAATTTGCTGTTTGCCGTTGTAACGGTTGGCGATACGGAACGGGCGGGATTTTTCGAGCGGTGCAACAACGCGGCAAAAAAATATGTGAAATTTTCAATTTAGATAAAAATTAATCTTTAACGTCCCATTTTTAGCCCATAATACAGTTTATAATAACACCGAACCTACCAAGGACGGTGTTATTTTTTTTGCTAAATTTCAACCAACGCCCCAAAAACGGGACGCTTGATAGGTTATACTGTTAGTGAAAAATAAAAAAAGAGGTATTAACGCATGAGATTTTACGAAGTAAAGGTAGAAATGAACACTTTGGCAGAAGAAAATGAAACGGCAACGCAACAAAACTTGGATAGACAAAATATTAGCCGTAAGACGGACGCTTTCTTGGAAGAATATGAAGAGCGCGCTTATATTTTTGTCGTGGGTGCGGAAAAGCGTTTAGAGCTTGCGGTTTGCGTAAAAGACGAGCTCTTGGACGTAAAAGCGCTTGTCGAGGCGTTTTTGGCGCACTTGGAAATGACCGTCGGTGAGATTTGCCTTAAAGAGATCTCTTTGTCTAACTTTTTGAGCGGATTAAGGCTTAGCGGACGCGGGCGTTTTATTTCCGATGACGATAGCTACGCGGAGCGTATCGGTGTAGAATTTATTTTCTTCGGACGTCCGGATTATTATAAGGATAAACTCGTTGACGAGCAAAAGACGGAAGAAGATTTGAAAGCCGACGCGGAAAAGTATCACTTGGGGGATAATTACAAGGTAGAGCTTGAAAGAATACTTGCGGGGAAGGTACAAAAGGTCTTTCGCGGCAACCCTGCCAACTATTTGATGATTTCCAAGGACGATTCGGCACGTAGAATGATGGCGAGAGATTTGGTTGCCGCATTATATAGTAAAGGCAGATTGCAATCCAAACGTTATACGATTATTAACGTGGGGGATAGAGACTGCTCGTTGGAAGCACTTGAAAACTTTTATAAAATCAACGAAGGCGCGACGGTGCTTTTGAAGGTGTTTGAATCTAATTTCGAGGACGGGGAACACGCTCGCGGTTGTTTAAACATTCAAAAGATTTGCGACGTCGTGCGTAAAAAAGGGACGAAAACGTTGACCGTTTTTTCAATGGATACGCCCTCGGATAAAAACCGAACAAAAATTGAAAATTGCATGTTGGGCATACCCATGGTCGTGTTCACGGACAATCTTTACAAAAAAGAGACGGCCAAAAACGAGCTGCTTAGAATGGCGGAAACGGAAAATTTTATCCTCGCGCAGGAAGTATTGGATAAGGTGGATAATACGGAGCGTGGCTATACCTACGGCGAGCTCGTTTGTTTGTATAACGAGTGGCGCGCGGAATATATGGGCATGGACGTTTTTCCCGAATATCGTGAGTTTGTTACGCACGTGACGGACGAGGAAAAGGCGAGAGCGCGTAGTTCAAACGCCTACGCACGCTTGCAAGAAATGATTGGCCTTACGCAAGCAAAAAAGGTGATTAACGGCGCAATCAATTATTTTAAATTGCAAAAGGAATACCGCAACCGCGGCATTGAATTTAAGCGTCCTGCCATGCATATGTGTTTTACGGGCTGTCCCGGTACGGCAAAAACTACCGTGGCTCGTTTGATTGCGGAAATTTTGAAAGACAACGATATTTTAAGCGTGGGCAAGCTTGTGGAAGTGGGCAGAGCACAGCTCGTCGGGCGTTTCGTCGGGCATACGGCACCGCAGGTCAAGGAAATGTTTGATAGGGCAAAGGGCTCCGTCTTGTTTATCGACGAGGCGTACGCACTTATTGAAGACAAGAAGGGCTTGTACGGCACGGAAGCGATTAACGAGATCGTGCAAGAAATGGAAAATCGCCGTGAAGATACGATTGTTATTTTGGCGGGCTATCCCGATGAGATGAAACAGCTGTTGGAATGGAACCCCGGTATGAAATCACGTATCGCCTTCCACGTTTCCTTTGACGATTATACCGAGCAAGAATTGCTGGATATCACCAAGCTGCTCGCCAAAGACGGGGGGATAAAATTGGACGAGAGCGCAGAAGAAAAGCTTTTGTCTATTTACGCCGAAGCGAGAAAGGATAAAGCGTTTGGCAACGGACGTTTTGCGAGGAATTTGCTCGAACAAGCAAAGTTTAATCAAGCCAACCGTTTCATGCAAATGGATTTGCAATACGTATCTGACGAGGAAATGCGGACTTTAACGGCAGAGGATTTTGATTACGAGGCACAGAAAGACGACCGTCCTCGTTTGGGTTTTGTAGAATAAGTGTATAAATAGGCGTACCAAAAACGGTGCGCCTATTTTCAAAATCAAAGGAAATGTAGACAAACCGCGTTTACCTAAAAAATGCTAAAAACGTAGCAATAAAAATAAATTTTGTCATTGACAAAGGGAAGGTCATAGGGTATAATTAAGAGGCTTATGCGTACAGTACAAAAGGAGCAGAGAAAATGAAGAAGATACAATGCGTGATTTTAGGCTATGGGGATAGAAGCTCCCGCTATGCCGAGTATGCGAAAACCAAGCCCGAGGAATTAGAGATTATCGGCGTTATCGACGTAAACGATTTGAAATTGCAGCAAGCAAAGCAAGCGTTTGGGTTAAGCGACGCTTGCTTGTATAAAAGCTTGGAAGAATTTTTGCAAAAAGACGTGCGGTGCGACGTGGTAATCAACGGCACGATGGATCAACTGCACTACGTAACGACAATGCCTCTTTTGGAAAAAGGGTACAATATCCTTTTGGAAAAGCCCGTAACGGCAAATCCGAAGGAGCTGCTTGAAATTGAGGCAAAGGCAAAGAATTGCAAGGTGGTGATTTGCCACGTGCTTCGCTACACGCCCTTTTATTCCAAGATTAAGAGCATTATTGACAGCGGAAAAATTGGCAAAATCGTTAGCTTGCAGCTCAACGAGCACGTTTGGTACGGGCATTTTGTCAATTCCTACGTGCGCGGAAAATGGCGTAGCGAAAAAGAGTGCGGAAGCGGGCTTTTGTTGGCGAAATGCTGCCACGACACCGACCTTATGTGTTGGCTCAATAATGCGACGGATCCGTACATGGTATCCTCATTTGGTACAAAATCCTTCTTTACGGAAAACAACGCACCCCAAGGCGCGACACAGTATTGCTACGAATGTCCCAACCAAAAAAGCTGTATGTTCAATGCGGAAAAATTCCAAATTGAAAAGGATTTCATTCCGTTCTATACGTGGGCGGGCATCAATAAACCGCTCGATACAATAACGCTTGAAGAAAAGCGGGAATTTTTGAAAAAAGATACGTACGGACAATGCGTATTCAAGACGGATATGGACATTGTGGATAGACAATGCGTGTCGGTGCAGTTCGCCAACGGCTCTATCGGTACGTTGAATATGATCGGCGGCACGAGCGCGGCAGGTAGGCATATTCACGTCGTTTGCGAGTATGGCGAAGTGGTCGGTTATATCGAGGAAAATAAAATCATCGTCCGCGTGTTTGATAAGGAAAACGTTTGTTATACGCAAAGCGTGATTGATTTTAGCGCGGAAAACGATTTAAGCGAGGAAGATAACTCGGTTGGCGGGCATTACGGCGGGGATTATTATATTATGAAAGACCTCGTTCGCTTCTTGAACGGGGAAAAAACTTCCGTGGCAACGACAGTGATTTCCGATTCCGTCAACAGCCATTTGATTTGTTACGCCGCAGAGAAAGCGAGAAAGGAAAAGCTTATAGTCGATTTACGTAAAGAATACCAAAGATAAACGCCACTATGCGATATTCCCAATTGACGTAAATGCGTGCAAATTGCCACAAAAACCGCCGTTTCTTTGCTAAAAAAGGTAAAAAATGTAGTAATAAAAATAAGTTTTGCCATTGACAAAAGGGAATATATAAGGTATAATGAAAGAAAGTCTTACTAAAAGTAAGAGGTTTTTTGTACAAAAAATGCGAAAGGGGCAAAAGATGAGAGGGGTAAAAACAAAAAGCTTTTTGGTTTCCGTTTTGGCGGCGGTTTGTTTATTCTCTGCCTGCGGCACGGGAACGGCGCACGAGCACGATTTTGTTAAGTTATCTTCGCGAAAGGCTACTTGCACCAAAGAGGGGCGCTTGGCGTATTGGTATTGCGAGGATTGCGGCAAGTATTATCTGGACGCGAAGGCAACAAAGGAAGTAACGCTTGCGGAAACGGTTATCCCCAAAGCTGCGCATGAGACGACAAAAACGGACGGCATAGAGGCTACTTGCGTTACGAGCGGTAAAATGACGTATTGGACCTGCTCAGTGTGCAACGGCATTTTCACGGACGAGGCTTGCACGGTGAAGGTGGAAGCATCGCAGTTGACGCTTCCCACTACCGCCCACGATTTGCGGCACGTAGAGGCTGTGCCTGTAAATGGTAACGAAAACGGCGTAAAAGAGCATTGGAATTGTGTGGGTTGCAACGGGTTTTTTGCGGATGAAAAGGGTACGCAAAAAATTACGTTGGAAGATACGATTGCGTATTACGTAATGAATATCCCCGATTTTATCGTGGAAGTTCCCGTCGGGCGTGATCCCGTTTTGTTACAGCTTTCGGATACGCAAATTATCGACGCGGGCCAAAGCCGTCCCGGGCGCGACGGGCTTGACCCTGTGTTTTGGGCGACGAACCAAATGAACGCGCGCTGTTTTGATTATCTCACCGAAACGATTGAGGCAACCAACCCCGATTTGATTTTGTTGACGGGGGATATTGTCTATGGCGAATTTGACGATAATGGCTCCGTTTGGACGAAAATTGTCGAGTTTATGGACAGCTTTGAAATTCCTTGGGCGCCCGTATTCGGCAACCATGACAACGAGAGCAAGATGGGTGTGGATTGGCAATGTCAGCAGCTTGAAAACGCCGAACATTGCTTGTTCGAGCAAAAGGAATTGACGGGCAACGGTAACTATTCGGTGGGAATCGCGCAGGGCGGCGAGCTCAAACGCGTATTCTATATGTTGGACACGAACGGCTGCAACGGTGCAAGCACGGAAAGCTTGGCAAACGGCCACACCGTCCGTTCTATCGGTTTGAAGCAAGACCAAGTGGATTGGTACACAAAGCAAATTAGCATTTTGCACGAAGTTTCGCCCGCGACGAAAATTTCCTTCGCATATCATATCCAAATGGCGGCGTTTGCGGACGCTTGCGCGCAGTACGGCTTTGAGGCGAATGGGACTTCTACAATCAATATCGACCGCTTGTCAAGTAAAGCGGAAAGCGATTTCGGGGTAATCGGTACGCGTATTCGCATAGATTGGGACGAGACGAGGCGTATTTTCGAGGGGATGAAGGCGTTGGGTGCGGATTCCATGTTCGTCGGACACGAGCACTGCAACAGCGCGAGCATTATGTACGAGGGCGTTCGTTTCCAATTCGGGCAAAAATCAAGCCAATACGACGCCTACAACGTAGTAGATGCAAACGGGGTGGTTAGCCGCGTGTTTGGTCGTCCTTCAGCGGGGACAACGTCCCTTATCGGCGGCAGCGTCGTGGTGTTATCCGAGGATGACGGCAGTATTGCAAAGGCTTATATTTATTACTGCGGATACCCTGACGGCAGTATAGATTGGAGCTAATTTAATTAAAAAGGCATAGGCAGGTACGCGTTGAAACGCAAATCACGCCTTGTTATATAAGAGTTTTGCATAAGCAAAGAGAGGATTGAAATGAAAGACAAGAAAAAGTTATATGTAGTTTCGCACAGCCATTGGGATAGAGAATGGTATTTGAGCCACGCAAAGCACAACTTCAACCTTGTGCAATTTATGGATAAGCTTATCGAGGTTTTGGAAACGGACCCCGAATTCAAATCCTTCCACTTGGACGGCCAAATTATCGTTTTAGAGGACTATTTAAAGGTGCGCCCGTCCATGGAAAACCATGTCAAAAAATTGATTGCGGACGGTAGATTAAAGGTTGGCCCTTTCTACGTTTTGCAAGACGAATATTTGATTAGCGGCGAATCCAACGTGCGTAATGCCTTAGTTGGCTTAAAGGAAACGGCAAAGTACGGCGAAGCGACGATGGTGTGTATTTCCCCGACACCTTCGGCAACGTCGGGCAAATGCCGCAAATCCTGCAAGGCTTCGGTATGGACTGCGCGCTCGTCGGCAGAGGTACCGTTCCGCTTGGCTATCAAGAGGAGTACGTTGGCAAAAAGGACGAGGGCATGTCCGAGTTTAGATGGATTTCTCCCGACGGAAGCGAGGTATTTACCTCTCAATTCGTCTTTTGGTATTCCAACGGTATGGAGTTGCCCGAGGATAAAACGGAGCTTGACGGACGGTTGGGCGGTTTGGTCAATGCGATGTCGCCTTGCGCAAACACGGACGCGCTTTTGCTTTTGAACGGCTGCGACCATCAACCCGTGCAGGCCAACCTTTCTACGGTGCTTGCTACGGCAAGAGAGCTGGGGTATGACATTCAACATACCACGGCGGAAGATTATATGTCGCTTTTGCGCCCGCACAAGGACAAATTCCCCGCTTGGCAGGGCGAGGTTTGCCAAGAAAACAGCAACGGTATTCGTTCCTTGCGCGAAACGGCAAGTGCGAGAATTTATTTAAAACGGCAAAACTATCACGCAAATTATTTGTTGGAATCGGTTGCAGAGCCTATGGCGGCGATTGTGGACGGCTACGGCTTGCCTTACGACGGCGAAATGCTGCACTATCTTTGGAAGGGCTTGTTGGAAAACTATCCCCATGATAGCATTTGCGGTTGCAGCGTCGATGAAGTACATACGAAAATGGAAATCCGCTTTGCGGAAACGGCGGATACGGCGCAAAGCTATATCAATCAAATGGGCAGACGGTTGGTGGAAAAGGTTGCAGGCGCGGAAAAATCGGTGCTTGTGATCAACTGCTATCCGCAAACGGTAACCGACTACGTGGAATGCATTGTCGATTATAAAGAGGGGGAAGAAATTCCGCAAAATCCCGTTTTGGTGGATAAGGACGGCAAGGAATATTCGGTTGTCGTCACCGATTTGGGCGAGCAAACGATTTACGAGCTGCCCGAGGACAAATTTAGACAAATTTACAAGGTGCACAGATTTAGCTACCGCGTTTACGGCGAATTTGCGGCGGCTTGCTGTACCGTTTTGACGGTGAAGTCGGGCAAGGCAATCCGTGCGGATAAGGTTGGCTATGGCGAACGCTATATGGAAAACGAATACGTGCGCGTGTCCTTTAATACGAACGGTACGTTCAACGTAACGGACAAGGCGTCGGGCAAGGTATTAGAAGGGCAAAACGCTTTTGTGGAAATTGGCGACGAGGGCAACGAATACGAGTTCTTCCCGAAGGGCGAATTACACGATACCCGTCAAGACGAGGCGGAAATAACCATGCAAACGGCGGAAAGCGATAAGGTAACCTTCCGCGTTGTAAACCACCTTTTGCAACAAAACGGCGAATACGTCGAAATTGAAAGCTTGGTGAGCTTGGCGGCGGGCAAGAAGAACGTACAAGTTGCCGTCCGCTTTGAAAATACCTGCAAGGACCATAGAATTCGCGCTGATTTCGCTTGGAATTATGCATACCCCACGCACAATTCCGCAGGTCATTTCGACATTACCAACCGCAACAATATGCCTTGGGATAAGTGGACTGCACCCTACCATCCGCAAAGAACGTTTGAGTTTGTCGAACGCTTGTCGGACGAGGGAGTCGGCTCGATTTTGGCATTGCGCGGCAATCACGAATACGAAATTGATATGACGACGGGGCATACCCAACTCACGTTGGTGCGCGGCGTAGGCATTTTGGGGGATTGGTTTGATTTCTATACCTATGATTCGCAGTGCTTGCGCACGGTGACGGCGGAGTATTCCGTGGAATTGTACACGGCGGAAAACAGAATGAGCGCCGTGCAAACCGCGTATGCCTTTAACCGTCCGAAATTGTACGCTTTTGCGGGCAACGGCAAGGGTGAACGCGTACATGGTGGCCTCATTTCCGTGAAAGGCGACGTAATCGCGTCCTGCTTAAAGCAGTCGGACGCAGGGGAAACGGTGCTTCGTATCTTCAACCCCTTCGACGAGGAAAAGCTTGTGCAGTTTAGCAAAGAGGTACAGCTTACGGATATGCGCGAAACGCTGTGCGGCGAAAAAGTAACCCAATTGACGGTTGCGCCTAAGAAAATCATCACCGTTAAATTTTAATTTAAGGAAAACGAGAAGGACCGTGTAAAAGCGGTCCTTTTTTGTTTAGTATGACAATAAATGTGATAAAGTGCATAAAAAGTGCGCGGTTTTTCACATTGACAAATAGAATATTATAACTTATAATATTTACAGTGGCACGATAACAATGGCGCGGTGTATCTATAAAAAATACAAACGCGGCGTTAAGGGCTATCACAAAAATTAAGCAGGAAATAAAATAATAAAATGAGGAGGAAAACAAT